>NZ_JAAHGT010000089.1 GCF_010672385.1 Okeania sp. SIO2F4 | reverse complement strand
GCAAATCATTTTTCAGAAAAGTTATACCAATTCTCATTTGCTTAAATAAAATAAAGATCGCTCTTGATAAGTAAGAGAGCGATCGCCTCAACCTTGTAGTATTTTTGCTTGCTTATTAGCTATTGGTTGAATTATTAGAGTCATTATGAATGGCACTGTCAACACCAGTTACCATTCCAGCAAAACTACCCAAGACACCCATAGTTGTTCCTGTTACTTTGTTTGCGTGTTTTACTGCTTCACTATGAGACATATTTTTTTCATCTCTTGCCCAAGCATACGCAACAACCCAAGTGCCACCAGCGCCAACTGCTGCTATTGTTAAAGAAAATGGATCTATCATTTTAGGTTCCTATCGCTATTGTTTTGATTCTGTTAAACTCAACCAGGGCGGTTACCCGTCCTTGTTATAAACATTATTATTAATAAAACTTGGTTTTGTCAGTAGGCGAAAGTTGGATTTAGTAGGTAATTTATTATGTTGAGTTTTACCCTACTAAGTAGGAAAAAGTTATTTTTTAGGAAACGGTTATTTCAATTTATTTGAAAAATAGGAAAAACCTGTTTTATCCAAGTTTATAATCTGCAAAATAAACCTGGTTTTGTGATATTTTTTTACTTTTAATTTGAGGCGATCGCATTCCCTGTTATGTTAGTTTATTTTACCTGCAATACCATCATTAAAATTATTTAACTAATAACAAAAACCGTCTTTTAGCTCCATGATTCCCAAGAAAAAGGCTGAACTTCCCTAATTCGTTGAAAATCATTGTCGGCAGAAACTAAAGTTAATCCATGTTGAATAACTGTGGCAACTATCCAAAGGTCATGGTCGCTAAATCCTAAATTGCTCATACTGGTGCGACGACGTTTATTTTTATCTTTTGGGGCAAAGTCAGCGAAAATTGACGCTTTGAGTTGGCTATAAATTATGGCAGTTTCTTCGTCTATAAAATAGATATCTACACTGGTCAAAAAAGCTTCTACTACCCTTCTATTTTCCAGGACTTTTTCTGATTTTTCAGTCATATAAAGGAGTTCCGCGTAAGTGATTATACTAATACCAATACTGTCATTTGCACGAGTATTTAAAGCATCAATTACTTAAGAATTGCCATTAATGATATAGCTACAGTGGTTTGTATCCAACAGATAAGACATGAAAATTAAAACTGAGTTTTGGAGAGTGTTTCACGGGCAAAATAAAGACAACTTTCCAGGTCGTAACCCTGCCAGGTACCGGCGAATTTTAGTAAGTCTTTAGCAGTTTTTTCCCTCTTTATAGGGGGCAGTTTGCGCAAAGAAAATGAATCAGTATTTTCTAGTAATTGGGGTGGTCTTTCTAAATTTTCATCAGCTAAAGAACCATAAGTTTCATCAATAAATTTTTGCCATTCCAATCGAGATTTTTGTTCTTCAGTTAAAGAAGATGAATCAATATTTTCTACGGATTGGATGGAGTCGATAAAGTTGCTTACCAGGGCAAATCTTTCTGGCGATAATTCATCGAGCTGACTTTCGATTTTTTGACGCAATTGAAATGTATTCATATTAGTTTTTTTGATAATATTTTTACCAATGGAACTAAAGAGTAGCAAAAAGTAGGATAAAGTAACCTTATCTACCAAATCCGCAAGACCCACTCAATTCTCATGGACTTCCAAGAATTATTAACATGGGCAGACCAGCAGGTTTTGACCCACACAGGAAAACCCTTGGACGACCTCCAAAAGGCCATCTTGCGCGGCACTTGGGACCGTGAAAAATACTCGGATATTGCCAAGTCCTATAATTGTACTGAGGTTCATGTTAGAAAGGTCGCTTATCAATTATGGAAGACACTATCACAAAGTTTGGAGGATGGAGAACAAATAAATAAATCAAACTTGCGCTCAATGTTCCACAGGTGGCAAGTCTCGAATCTCTCACTCCTCAGTAGAGATATTGTACACATCAGGGATGTCAGCGTCTGCGGAAACCCCTCACATCCATCAGAAGTTCCCAAGCAGCAACAGAGCGATCGCTCCCCTTCCCCAAACAACAACAAACCCCATATAGATCGCTCCGAAGCACCAGACCTAAAATATAGTTGCGATCGCCACCAGCAACTCTCTACTCTAAAAAACTTGCTTCTTGAAGAAGGTACTCGCTTAATAGCAGTTTTGGGAATGAGCGGTATGGGAAAAACAGCGATCGCCCTTCAGTTACTATCAGAAATTGAAGATAAATTCGACTGTATAATTTGGCGGAGTCTTCGCGGTGCGCCAACTCTAGAAACTACCCTCAAATCTTTAATTCAATTTTTTTCTAATACTAATACTGACCAAAACCACAAAAACCAAAGGGAAGGAGAGCAGCTATCTTTACTAATAGAATATCTGCGAAATAATCGCTGTTTAATAATATTAAATGACCTGCATCAAGTCTTAGAAAAAAATAGATTAGTCGGTCATTATCAACCGGGATACGAAAATTATAGAAACCTTTTTCAAACCATCGCAGAATTATCCCATCAAAGCTGTTTAATTTTCAACAGTTGGGAATTACCCTTAGAAATTGTCGATTTAAAAAATAAAAATGCCCCCATTTCCTGCTTGCAACTAGAAAGTTTGGGAAAAACCGCCAATAAAATCTTAGAAAAAGAATGTTTATTAGATGAAGAGAAATGGTCTGAATTGATCGATATTTATGGAGGCAACCCCCACTGGTTAAAAATTGCAGCAACAGTAATTAAAGATTCATTTGGAAGTAGAGTAAGAGAATATTTACAATACAAACCTCTATTTTTAGGAGAAGAATTAACCGTTATCTTAGAACAACATTTAAGTCGGTTATCCGAATTGGAGAGGCAAATTTTATTACAAATTAACTCTCAAAAAGAAGCAGTTTCCATATCTTGGTTGCGGGAGAATAGCGATCGCTCCTCCTCCGATATGTTAAATGCCATTAGGTCTTTGGGGAAGCGATCGCTCCTGGAAAAAATTGAAGAGCAAAATTCAACTCTATTTGCTGCTCAACCAATTTTTAAAGAATATTTGTTAGAGCAAACATGATAAACGTTTGTTTCAAATAGTAGGGACCTTGCACACAACGTCCCTACCCAAGAAAGAAGAAGGACTAAACATTGAAAAAAAAGGTCAACAGATTTTTCCTTCTCTATTAAAACTTCTTACTGTTAAAAGTTAACTTTTAACTTCTGACTTCTGACTTCTGACTTCTGACTTCTCAAGATGCTACCTTGGCAGTCGATCGCCGTCGCCGTCTTCCCACAGGTTTCACAGTAATCTCTTTTTGAACTTCTGCTCCACCTTCTACATCTGGAATTTGCATCAAGAACACCAACAACGGTTGACCTTGAAATTCTCGTCTTAACATTCGCTGAATACCACATTCAAGCTCATTTTGCAATCCAGACCAATCAACTTGAGTATTGTTATGACCATTCAACTTCGTATATTCAGGCAAGTAATTAATCAAGCTCTTTTCTAATGTTTTAGTAACCAATTCTTGCAATTGTGCTTTTTCGCCAGAAATCACGACACCACGCAAATTTAACTGAGGTTTACCAATCAATTTACCATCCAAACTAACTGTTAATGCTACAGTAACAACACCATCCTCTGCTAGTTTTTGTCGGTCTTCGAGAATTTCGTTTTCAACCATACCTGAACGAGAAGAGTCCACCAACTCAATACCAGAAGATACCTTATCTGCTAAACGAATAGAGTCTTGAGTCAGTTCTACCACATCTCCATTTTGAATCACAACCATATTTTCTGGAGGAACTCCCATACCTTGAGCAGTTTGACTGTGTTTTACTAACATCCTATGCTCTCCGTGAAATGGTATAAAGAATTTCGGACGGGTAAGCGCCAACATTAACTTTTGGTCTTCCTGACAACCGTGACCAGAAACATGAATACCTTTATCCTTTCCATAGATAACATTTGCGCCTAACATCATTAGTTTATCTATAGTATTAACAACAGCGATCGTATTGCCAGGAATGGGGTTAGCCGAGAATACTACCGTATCTCCTTTACGAATTTTTATTTGTCTATGTTCCCCCTTAGAAATACGAGTGAGTGCTGACATTGGTTCCCCTTGAGAACCTGTAGTCAGAATCAATAGTTTTTCATCAGGCATATTCCGGACACTATGCAGAGGTACAAACAAACTATCTTCACATTTAACATAACCAAGATTGCGAGCATGAGCAATCACATTAAGCATAGATCGCCCTACTACTGCTACCAACCTACCATGTTTTTTGGCTAGTTCTAGAACTATTTGTAGTCTATGTACGCTAGAGGCAAAAGTTGTCACCATTAAGCGTCCAGGTGCGTTGGAGAACACTCTGTCTAAGTTTGGATAAACTGACTTTTCTGAAGGAGTGAAACCAGGTACTTCTGAATTTGTCGAGTCACTGATTAAGCAGTGAACTCCTTTTTCTCCATATTCTGCCAACTTTTGCAGATCGAATTTTTCTCCATCTACAGGAGTATGGTCAATTTTGAAGTCACCTGTATGGATAACTACTCCTACTGGTGTTGTTATTGCTACAGTAAAGCTATCCGCCATTGAGTGAGTATTACGAATATATTCAACGCTAAAATTTTTACCCAACCTAACAACATCACGAGGGCGAACTGTTTTCAACTCTGTGCGATTTTGGACTCCTGCTTCCTCTAATTTATGGTAGAGTAGAGCGATCGCCAGTCTAGGTCCATAGATAACTGGAATTTCTACATTTTTCAAATGGAAAGGTATGCCACCAATATGATCTTCGTGACCATGGGTGACAATCATACCTTTGATTTTATGACGATTTTCATGCAGATAGGTTACATCTGGTAGGACTATATTTACACCGTGCATTCCATCTGTCGGAAAAGCTAATCCAGCATCAAGTAGAATAATTTCGTCATCATACTCGAATACACAGGTGTTTTTACCTATTTCATGTAGCCCACCTAGGGGAATAATTTTTAGAGCAGAGGGTGATTTTTTTCTAATCATAATTATCCTATTTTTACTGTTGTTTACTTGGTATCATTTTGAGCGATTATCAATGATATTTTATACCCATTAAAATTTAGAAAAACTAACCTTTTATATACAAGATTTTAGTAATACAAATAAGGATTAAATCATCATTGCTCAGGTTGATAATATTTAGTTGTGAGAAAAACTTTTTTGCCTATCTCAGGTAACTCATAATAAACCTAGTTTACCCATTTCGGCTGATAATTTTTCAGTGACTTCTGTTGGTGGATCGCATAATGGAGGGCGAGTAGTACCTACTTTCCATCCTAACAGATTTAGAGATGCTTTGACAGGAATGGGATTAGTTGTGGCAAATAGCGCTCTAAATAAGTTGAATAATTGTAGATGAATTTCTTTAGCACGCTGTACTTTCCCTGTTTCAAATGCTACTATCATCTCCTGTAGTTGCTTTCCTACCAGGTGACTAGCTACACTGACAACCCCACTGCCACCAATAGCCATTAATGGTAAGGTGAGAGAATCATCCCCAGAATAAATCTTAAACTCTGGTGCACTCAAGTTTCTCATCTCACTTGCTTGGTCTAAATTACCACTTGCTTGTTTAATAGCAACAATATTTGGAATTTCCGCCAGTCTTGCTACAGTTTCTGGCTCCAGATTTTTACCTGTACGTCCTGGTACATTATATACCATAATTGGTAATTCTGGAGTAGCTTGGGCGATCGCTTGAAAATGGTGATAAAGTCCCGACTGTGGTGGTTTATTATAATATGGCACCACCTGTAATGAACCGTCTAAGCCCAATTTAGCTGCTTTTTGGGTAGCAGCGATCGCTTCTCTTGTTGAGTTTGACCCAGTACCTGCTATTACTTTAGCTTTTCCTGCTACTGCTTTTTGAACTACCTGAAATAGCTGATATTCTTCTTCCCATGTCAAACTAGGAGACTCACCTGTTGTTCCACATATTACTAATGAATCTGTTCCATTTTCTGTCAACCATATTGATAACTTTTCTGCTTCTTCATAGTTAACACTACCGTCTAGGTTAAACGGTGTAATCATTGCAGTCAGAACTCTACCAAAGTTTACCACACTATTTCCACTCCTTCTAGGCATTATTTGATTTATTTGCTAGGTCTTCTTAATTTTTGAGGTCATTATTATCGCAGTCTCCAGGGCGGTTAGGATATTCTCACACCTCTCAAATATAGTCACAGCCAGAATTTAACTTCTGACTTCTGACTTCTGCTATATAGACCTAATCTTTTTAGATTCATATCACCTTACAATTTGTACTGCCAAAAATTTTTCTTTTTGTCTAACTGTATTCTTAAATTACCTATATCCATCTGCTTCCTCAAACTGATATAAAACTTCACTGGTTATGACATTTTAATGTTTACTTCCTGCTTCTACAGTCACTCTCAGCATCAAGACCTCCACAGGAATCAACCATCAAGCTAACAGCATTCCTCTATCTTTATACTTGCATATCATACGCGGTCTTAGGAACTAAATTACGCCACCTTTTTTCTTGGCTTTTTAGCATACTGAATTAAAATGTTCCTACTGGCGTCCTCAACCAATTTTTTGCTACCAATAATTCAGCTATTTGTACTGCATTCAAAGCAGCTCCTTTTCTGATCTGGTCTCCACTTAACCATAATTCTAATCCGCCAGGATGAGAAATATCTTGACGAATTCTTCCCACCAATACATCATCTTTGCCACTTGCTTCCATTGGCATGGGAAAATAATTTTCTTGCCAATTTTCTACAAGTTTCACTCCCGGTGCTTGACTTAATATTTCCCTTGCCTTAACTACACTAAATGGTTGAGCAAATTCTAAATTAATTGCTTCTGAATGCGCCCTTAATACCGGTACTCGGATACAAGTTGCTGTAATTCTCAGTTCGTTATAGCCAAATATTTTTCGTGTTTCATTGACCATTTTCATTTCTTCTTGACAATATCCCTGCTCATTGAGTTGAGAATTATGTGGGAACAAGTTAAATGCTAATGGGTAGGGAAAAATATCTGTTGTTGGAGCTTCTCCGTCTAAAATTTCTTTGGCCTGGGTTTTCATTTCTGCCATTGCCCTTGCTCCTGCCCCACTTGCTGATTGATAAGTGGCCACTACTAATCTTTGGACTGGCTGGATTTGATGTAATGGCCATACTGCTACACTCATTAATATAGTTGTGCAGTTAGGGTTAGCGATTATACCTTTATGTAAAGCCGCTGCTTTTGGGTTAACTTCTGGGACTACAAGAGGCACTTCGGGGTCCATACGGAAAGCACTAGAATTATCAATAACTATAGCTCCAGCCTCTACTGCTTTCTTTGCCCATACTTTTGATGTAGATGCACCTGCTGATGCTAGCACTAAATCTACTTCTTGAAATGAATCATCTGTTACAGCTTCTACTTGTAGGTTTTGTCCTTTAAATTTTAAGGTACTACCTGCTGAACGCTCTGATGCCAGTAATTTTAATTCTGTTACTGGAAAGTTTCTCGTTTGTAGTAACTCTAGTAACTCTGTACCTACTGCACCAGTTGCTCCTAATATTGCTACTTTACAGGAATCTGACAAATTATTTTCCTCCTTTTTCAAATATCTGTTTTTTTCTATTATTTATTATTAAATCAATTCTTTTTTCATGCCCCTCAATCCGATTTATAAATCCTCTTTATAATTGTTATTTTTTATAGTGATTTACGGATATTTATTATATTTTTCAAGATTATGCTATTAGATAGATTAATTTTTAGAGCTAATTTTTCAACTTAGCTGTTTGGGCAGCATGACCCAGGAAAAGTTTTATATTACCTAGCTTTTAGGAATTTTGGGGGGAATCGAATATAACTCACTAAACCTAAGTATAGCAAGGAATTTAGCTTCTTAATATTTACTTGATAAATCAGTTCTTATAGATGGTATCAAAACTATTTAATGAACAAAAAATATTAAGATTATTTTTCTTAACCTAGTTATACTGTACCTCTATTATATTAACACAATTAAAATTTTGATAACATTCTTTATAGGGTTTTTCGTAGTTATGAGGTAAACTGGTTTTGATTTTGTTTTTATGTTACGAGTAATTACTTTTTTCTCAAACCTATATTTTTTCACCTCAGCAATATTATAATTCCTATAGGTATTTATCTATAGGCATACATTTTTTTTGATTATTTCATCTAATAATATATAATTTATCATTATTTAGTAATATACTAAATTCATTAATATATCATAATATTAATTCTAGGAATTAGATTTTAGGATAGGTAAATGTTAAACTAAAACAATGACAATTAAACAAATTTAATATACAAAAAAGTTATTATTAATCACTATGTGTCTAACTAATAAATTTAGCCCCTAGATAAATATGGTTATTATGTTGTAACAACTTGAGGACACGGAAGCTCAAAAAATGTAGCAATTGCTACATAAGCAAATATTTTAATATAAAATATTTGATGTTGGTTCCATGTAAAATCTCAACTTAGTTCTAGTTTAACAACAACCAGTAAATAACAATAAACTTAAAAAAGTCCTAAAGTTAAGCTACTACTGACGGTGGTAGAGGGATAATATAGTAATCTACACAGACAACTGTTAGAAACTATGGGAATACTCAAGTTTCCCAAGCTAAGGAATATTTATATATATACCTTAAGAGCATCATAACCTATAATACTAACTAAATTAGAACAGCCGATGAAAGTTACCCAGGAAAGACTGCCAGCTAGCCAAATAGGTCTAGAAATTGAGATTACACCAGAAATGTCCAAGAATGCTTATGAGCAGATAATTCAAAAATATCTCCGTTCAGCCAATATTCCTGGGTTCAGAAAAGGTAAAGTACCGAGAAACATATTGATCCAAAGGCTGGGGAAAGATTATATCAAGGCAATGGCCTTAGATGACTTAATCAATAATTGCTTGGAAAAAGCAAGGGAACAAGAGCAAATCAATGCAATAGGCCAATTTGAACTCAAGACACAGTTTGAAGAGTTGGTAAAAGATTTTGAACCAGGAAAAGAAATGGCTTTCTCGGCCAAGGTAGATGTAGAGCCAGAGGGCAAGGTTGAGAATTATAAGGGATTAGTGGTTAAGGCGGAAGAAGCTAAGTATGACCAGGCCCAAGTAGATGAGTTTCTTGAAGAACGTCGCTCTCAAATGGGGACATTAATTCCTGTAGAAGGAAGAGCTGCTCAGTTGGGAGATGTAGCTATAGTCGATTTTGTAGGTGTAATTCCATCGGAAACGGAGGGGGAAGAATCAAAAGAAGTGCCGGGAGGTAAGGCTCAAGATTTCCAAATGGATTTAAAAGAAGGACAATTTATTCCTGGCTTTATTGAGGGAATAGTGGGAATGAAGCCAGATGAAACAAAGGAAATTTCTGCACAGTTTCCTTCAGAATATAGTGAGACAGAGTTAGCAGGTAAGCCAGCAGTATTTACTGTGACTGTTAAAGAACTTAAAGAAAAGGAATTACCAGAATTAGATGATGATTTGGCTCAAGAAATTAGTGAGTTTGAAACACTAGCTGAATTACGGGAGTTCTTGGAAAAAAAATTCACTAAAGAAAAAGAAGAACAAACAAAACAAAATAAGGAAAAGGCTATTGTAGATGAGCTGGTGACTCATTTAGAAGTAGAAATTCCAGAAACATTGATTAAAAATGAAGTTCAACAAATGTTGGCTCAAAGTGCCATGGAGTTGAGCCAATATGGAATAGATGTAAAAGAATTATTTAGCAGTGATAAATTGCCGGAAATGCAAGAGCGATCGCGACCAGAGGCAATTGAACGGTTGAGAAGAGATTTGGCTATAGCTACAGTGGCCAAAAAAGAGTCTATTACGGTGGACGAAGATGAAATAGCAGCAGAGTCAGCCAAGGTAATGGAACAGCTCAAAGGAAAGGATGTCGATCCAGATAGATTAAGACAAGTAGTTACTGAAGACCTGTTGAAAGAAAAAACAATCAAATTATTGGAGGAAAATGGCACTATAGAATTAGTCCCTGAAGGAACTTTACATACAGGGTCAGAAACACCTGAAACTACAGAAGTAGAAACTCAGGTAGACTCAGAAATAGCTCAAGCTAGTGAAACTATTGTAGAAGTTGAGGCAGAGCAAGTAGCTACTGTAGAAAATTCTCAGTTAGAAGAAGAGTAAATCTGAAATAGTCCGGTTAACCGGACTACCAAGATTAGTGAAGGTAGGGCATAATATTATTTAGCTCGAAATATACTGAGCCAAAAATATAAAATTGATAAATAAACCAGTGTATGATGGTTATATCCCAATATTCTGATAATTTAGTTAGTAGTTATAACAAGTTACAAGTTTACTCTGGTCCTAGTAATATTGTACCAATGGTTGTGGAACAGTCTGGGATGGGAGAGAGGGCTTTTGACCTCTACTCACGACTGCTTCGCGAAAGAATAATTTTTCTTGGAACTCAAGTAGACGATAATTTGGCAAATACCATCACAGCCCAAATGTTATTCCTGGATGCTGAAGACCCAGAAAAAGATATACAACTATATATCAACTCCCCTGGAGGCTCAGTTACTGCTGGAATGGCTATATACGACACCATGCAACAGGTACGACCTGATGTAGTTACAATTTGTTATGGTTTAGCTGCAAGTATGGGCGCTTTTCTTCTATCTGGAGGGGCTAAAGGTAAGAGAATGTCCCTTCCTAGTTCTAGAATTATGATTCACCAGCCTCTAGGTGGTGCTCAGGGTCAAGCTGTAGATATTGAGATTCAAGCTCAGGAAATCCTCTATCATAAACGTAAGCTGAATGAATTGTTAGCAGAACATACAGGTCAACCTCTAGAAAGAATAGAGATTGATACAGAGCGCGACTTCTTTATGTCTGCAGAAGAGGCTAAAAGTTATGGTCTGATTGACCAAGTTATAACCAGAAAGAGTCTTCCTGTTGCTTGCTAAAGCTGAAAACATAGACTATCTTAGACAAATATCTACACAATGTCTATGTTTTTACTCCATTAATATGTGTTATTATCTCAACGTTGGTTGAAGACCCGCGCTATCCTGGCAAGGGAGCGTCTTATGGGAAAACCAATTAATTATGCGGTTTTTCCAATAGTGTGCTATTGTAGTTAAAGGCTGCTGGGCTAGCATTGTCAGCGCCAGTCGCTCATGGGGGAGACCCCCTTTGGCGGCGCTGGCAAGTCTTTAGGAGCGACCGTAAGACCGGAAAGAGGCTTGACCTTCGAGGCTGGTGCATTGTTAGCGCAGCTCCTCTGAAAGAGGCAGCAGAAAACCCTAATCAGCGATGGTTGGGAACTCTATGCTGTTTTGTAGAGCAGCGTCGGGATGAGGTCAATACATACATGTGCTAAGACCAGAGGATTTTAGTAACAATTATCGAGGGTTTGGCACTCGACTTTTCACGTATGACGAAAACTCCAGAGGGAATCCTCAAGTCAATCTGTTTGAGCAGAACATTAACCTTTGTGTGCCAGTAGACTTATGGACAGGCGAGCCGGAAAATCGCTTTTAGTCACCGATGAAGGGCGTTTATAGGATTGTCTATATTTTTACAAGGTGTCCCAGGAAAGCTTTCACCTGGTTGACAGTTTGCGTAATAACACAGTATAGAATAAAAAAAGCGAGTGCTAATTGGTGAAATATCCATTTCCTGCGGAAACGCTCCTTGAGCACAAAGCAAGACGCACTCAAGAAATGCGGTTGGCTTGACCGTTAATGCCTGTGGATGAGTAACCGCCGACGGCCTCAATAGAAACAGGAAGTAAACATCAATTTGTCACTTTTGGTGATGTATTGTATAAGTTTTATGAAGCAGTCTGTCCCTGCAATTTAAGAAGAGGCAGTTATGTCTAAATACGACTCCCATCTAAAATGTTCATTTTGTGGCAAGTCTCAGGAACAAGTCCGGAAATTGATAGCTGGACCTGGTGTTTATATATGTGATGAATGTGTAGAGTTGTGCAATGAGATTTTAGATGAGGAGCTTTTTGACTCCAATGCTACAGGGGCACAACCACCAATGCCACGTCCAGCACCTCCATCCCAAAAACGTGGTACTGCTGGGAAGAAATTATCTGTTAATCAAATACCTAAGCCTAGGGAAATCAAGAATTATCTAGATGCTCATGTTATTGGTCAGGAGGAAGGTAAGAAGGTTTTGTCTGTGGCAGTTTATAACCACTATAAACGTTTGAGTTTTGTAGAGGCTAAAAAAAGTGGCAAGTCCTCTCAAGATGAGGTGGAATTACAAAAGTCTAATATTTTGTTGATTGGGCCTACTGGTTGTGGTAAGACGTTGTTGGCTCAAACTTTGGCGGAATTATTGGATGTGCCATTTGCTGTAGCAGATGCGACGACTTTAACGGAAGCTGGATATGTTGGGGAGGATGTGGAGAATATTCTGTTGCGACTTTTGCAAGTGGCAGATTTAGAAGTGGATGAAGCACAACGGGGAATTATATATATTGATGAGATTGATAAAATAGCTCGTAAGAGTGAGAACCCTTCTATAACAAGAGATGTTTCTGGAGAGGGTGTACAGCAAGCTTTGTTAAAGATGTTGGAGGGAACTGTGGCTAATGTTCCTCCACAAGGTGGTCGGAAGCATCCCTATCAAGATTGTATTCAGATTGATACTAGCAACATTTTATTTATTTGTGGTGGGGCTTTTGTTGGTTTGGAGAAAATAGTAGATCAGAGAATTGGTAAAAAGTCAATGGGGTTTATTCAGCAGGGTGGAGAGGGTCATCAGGTTAAGGAGAAAAAGACTGTAGATTTAATGAAGGAAATGGAACCGAATGATTTGGTTAAGTTTGGTTTGATTCCAGAGTTGATTGGGCGAATACCTATGGTGGCGGTGGTTGAACCTTTAGATGAGGAGACTCTCATGGCAATTTTGACGGAACCTCAGAATGCTCTGGTGAAGCAGTATCAAAAGTTATTACGGATGGATAATGTGCAGTTAGATTTTGAGGAAGAAGCTGTGCGGGCGATCGCCAAGGAAGCGTTTAGGAGAAAGACTGGAGCACGAGCGTTGCGGGGTATTGTTGAGGAGTTGATGTTGGATGTGATGTATGAGTTACCCTCACGGAAAGATGTGAGTCGTTGTACTATTACTAAGGAAATGGTGGAGAAGCGATCTACTGCAGAGTTGTTGTTGCATCCCTCGTCTTTGCCAAAACCTGAGTCGGCTTAATTTATCGGGACTTAGGCAGAGACACTATATACAGGGTTCAAAAACTATAACGTTACAGATATGTAGTGTTTAGAAATAAAAAATGCCTAAGTCCTGTTTATGTTTTGCTTCTAATCAGCACTTGAATAAAAATCTTATATGCCTACTGGGTTGACGCATATAAAATTCTGCGTGACGAAGGATTTCTAAATACCTTTCACAGCTTCAGTTTTAGCTGTCGTTACGCACCAGGAAATTATGAATATTTTTGTTGAATAAAAAATCATGCGTAGGTACGAACAACACCCAATAATTACATACTACCATGATTTTTTTGCGGATGCAAGTAAAATATCTTTTCGTCGCGGATTTTTTTTTGGTAGCTCCACAGAATGCAGATTTAGATTAAATTAGTTGCATTGATTAATCACAATATAATGCTGAAGTTAGAAGTCAATGGAGATTTAATGATGACTAAACCTGACTTAAAAAAAATGACACGCCAACAACTGAGGTCTTATGTTTTAGCTCACCGAGAAGATGATGATGCTATAGAAGCGTTGATTAAACGAGGAAATGCTGGTAGTCCTAAGTATCTGTTTCCACAAACAGAGGAAGATGTTCAGCAGATGGCAGAAATATTGAGGAAAAAATGGGAAAGTAATCAAGTTTAGAAATTATGTTGGAGATAAGTTATTGTTAAAACTGATTGGCATTGGTGAAATAAGGTATGAAATTCTGTTCGGACTAAGATTGATACCAAGGAAAAAAGTTGTTGTAACTGCTGAGTAAGTAGGTAGGCATTAATAAAGATTCAAACCAAAAATCTGAAAAAGAGCTTATAAGTAAGTTATCAAAAAGTTTTGCGCGTGAATATTCATTGCTATTGTGCGGATAATTAAACCTATCTACTTACTAACTACTAACTATTGACTACTAAAAATCATACAATAATTCACCAACGCCAACTGATTTAGTGGCAAAGTATAAATTTAACTTTGCTTTGTTTGACAAGTGCGGTAGAATGTTTATTCTAATATTGTTATTGTATAAATTAGATTGATTAAAGTGAATTTAGTCAACTTAAAATTGTTTTTAGAAAAGTTTACCCTGAATATATTCTGGTGATGAACCCACAGATTTTTTCCGTTTTTTACTTTCCTGTTTGAAATTAAGGTCAATATGTTTCAATTTTGGAGGTCTCCATAAAAGGGTATCATTAGAATTATTTTCTCTGATTCGTTTTAAAGCAGTATTTCTACTGTTAGTCGCATAACAATATTGACAACCAAAACCACAAGTATCATAGATACCAATATCAACTGACTCTACACAACCACATTCTTCTCTAGTAGGTGCTGCTTTCAGGTGGGTTTTAAAGTTAGGTCGCAACATTTGGATAATATCCATATCAATACAATGAGCTTTTTCAACACCTTCACCTATTAAAGCATCATCACAACAGGAATATAATGTAATTCCTCGTGCTGTAGCAATATCTCGGAGTTGCTTGGTAAGTTGCTGTTTTTCTTCTAGGGAAGGATGCTGAAATTTGATGTTATTCTTTACGGCAACTTTACCTAAATTACGTTCTGTTTTACCGTAAAAATTAACGAAAGAAAAAAAGCAACGTTTTGTATAATTTTCTAGTTGTTGACTGAGAAATTCAAATTTTTCTAAGTGATAAGAAAAGGGTGTTATATCGCTAAGTAAAATAGGGTCATATCGCCATTGAATTTGATTGGGTGAAAGTTTTTGAGATAGCTTTTGAAAAGTTTCTATTGATTTTTTAAGGGGTGGGTTATTTGTTTCTATTGCTTTAGGATATCCATTAATGCTGAAATGGAAATAGTATACATACCCTTGATTAGTTAGAAAATCAAGGTATGGTAGTAGTGGCTGAGGATTACGAGTCCAAAATGTTATGGCTAAACAATCTTCTGGTTGTAAAGAGACCGGATAAACTTGATAGTTATATGGGTTAAGTCTGTGGCAAAAACCTGCTTTAATTTGATTAATAAACCATTTACTGTAGAAAGCTGGTATGTCGGTTCTACGACTTGCACTTATAATTTTCATTGGGGTTATTTTACTTGGTAAATCTATAGTTCCCTAATTATAATCTTTAATTGAATTAAACATCAACTAATGCCAGATTATTTTTCTTTTCACCCTGATATTGCATCTGCTTATAGTGCTGTACATGAGTGGTTGGCAAAACAACAACAAGCTTTAGGTTACAAAAATATTTCACACCAACAAGCAGGAAAACTATTATCAGAAAAAACACTTAAAAGTGCTGCTGCTCAATATAATGTTTTTTTCCATGCACACTATTTTAAAGTAATTTACACCCTAGAAAATATCATAACTTCAGAAAAGTTATTGGATTGGATAGATACAAATCAGCATATATGTTTAATTGATATTGGATGTGGAGCAGGAGCAGCAACTATAGCATTTTTAGAAAGAATTATTTGTTTACGAGAAAGTGAACAATTTACAAATTCACTAGAGATTTTGTGTATAGGAATAGATATAAATTATGAATCATTAACAATATACAACCAATTGATGGTAAAAGTTAGAAATTTGCTTGAAAAATTAAACATTAAATTAACATATACAACTTCTGGAAAAAGCTTACAAGAACTAGCTGTAAGTCTTATAAGCTTTATTAATAAGCAGTGTAGTCAGTGGGAAAAACCTTGTTTATCTGATGCTATTCTTCTCCAATCAAATGTTGTTTCTGGTTTTAAGGCAAGTTTTGATTCTTTTCAAAAAAATTATAATAATTTACAAGAATTAGGTGTTTCCTTAGATGAAATTATAGATAGTAAAGATGAATTTGGAATTGATGAAGCGCGTGCATATAAATGGTTAGCTCAGGATGCAAAAATTGATAACTTACATATTATAACGGTAGGTACAAAAGATTATTCGTTAAGTGTGATAAAAATAGCTGATTCAATTAAATTAGTATTTGATGAAAGTGGTCATATTATAGAACAATATAATGAATCTGATTGTAAGATTGGTTATGAGAATCCACTGAATAGTTACTGGAGAGATAGAGGTAAGAGAATATATTCAAAAGAATCCAATAAAGGATTTAACGTAAATTTTTCCACTATTACTAATGCCGAATTAAAGAAAGATAAAGACTGGGAAAAATTAATTGATTTAAAAAATCTAGAAATGGCATGGGTAAGAGCGAGAAAATATTTAAAATCAGAATCATTACCTGACGAAATTGAATATAGATTATTTGAAATAAACCTTTATGAAAATCTGCAAAGATTACAGCAGGACTTAAAAGTTTATATAAAAGAAGTTGTCAATTCAGAGGATAATCTAGATTATAAATTTCCTAAAAATGAATCTCAGAGTCGCCCTAGAAGTTTATCAAGATTAGAAGGAGAAATTCTATCAACTGCAATTATTCAAAAATTTGGCAAAAAGGCTTCTTTACTACATGGAAATAGTTATGCCTATCGTGTTTCAGTATCTAATCGTGACACAGAATATTTATACAACCCTTGGTTTACTTTATATCGTGATTTTCTTGCAGAAGCACGCAAGATAGCAAAGCAAGAAGAAAATCGGAATGGAGTAATAATTTGTGTTGATATAGAATCTTTTTATACAAGAATAATTCAAGACGATCTGATTGAATTAGGAAAAGAGTTAACACAAAGTGAACGGATACTTTGGTTATTAAAAATACTACTGTCAAAAAATTTGGATGACCATGAAATAGGTAAAGGTATTACCCAGGGAAGTATTGGCTCTGGGTTTTACGCAAATCTTTATTTAACACCAATTGATGTTGAATTTCGTATCCAAGCAAAAGAAAATGACTGGGGTGTAAAATTAATTCGATATGTTGATGATATTATACTTTTTATTCCCAATAAAAATGACGTAGAAAAAGTTTTAGAAGTGCTAACAAAGGAATTAGAAAAGTTAGGATTGAAACTTAATGAAAGTAAAACAGAAAGATATGATAATGTCTCAGAGTTTATAGAAACTCTGGAAGAGAATAAATTGTTAGATGAACTGGATTATAAATTTAATGAAATAGTTAATCCTCTCTGGATTTGTAACCATAGATATCGTAAGGAGTTTATTGAAGCAGGTAAAAGAGATAATGATAATCAATGGTGGTATTTAATAAAAATATATCAAAAATGTTTGCGTTCTATTCAAATTTATATTGATGCGCCAGAATTAAGTCGAAGAATAGATAGGTATTTATGGAGTGAAAGAAAACGAAAGGCAGAACTTAAGGAAAAACCAGAATTAAAGTTACCAATATTAGTTGATGATATTAATGATGAAGAGATTCAAAATTGGGCTATAGTTTTTCAGAACTGTAACTCTGACTGGATTGAAAAAAAGAATATATTACGAGAAGAGCTTATTAAATTATTTCTTGATAGCTGG
>NZ_JAAHGT010000889.1 GCF_010672385.1 Okeania sp. SIO2F4 | reverse complement strand
TTCCCTCCTGACTCCTGACTCCTCCCTTGTTATCAACCTGTATTCCGCATACCAGCAGCAATACCATTAAGAGTCAACAAAGCACCACGCAATAACTCACTCTTACTATAACGAGAATGAATTACACCAAGTGTACCCGTATCATGCTGGCGCAGACGTTTCAGCAAAGCTACCTGCAACATACCCAGAGGAATAATAGTCGCATTTCGTAATTGTACAGAACGCTGTAGATCTGGATCTCCATCCAAAGGTCGCTGATGACCAGAAATTTGTAGCACTAAATCCCGTGTTAAACGATATTCAGTCGCAATTTGCTCAAACAACTGCTCAAACCGTTCTCGATCTTCTGGTTTAGATAATTCGCGCACATAATAATGAGCAATTTGCAAATCTACCTTTGCCACAGTCATCTCCACTTTAGAAATGACAGTAGTGAAAAACGGCCACTTCAGATAAAAGTATTGCAAAAGTTTCAGGTGTTCTTCTGGTTCTTGTTGCACAAACTCTTGTAAAGCAGTTCCCACTCCATACCAAGCAGGTAAGAGGAAGCGACTTTGAGTCCAACTAAACACCCAAGGAATTGCCCGTAAACCAGAAATTGTCTTCTTCTTATCATTCTTCCGTCGAGCTGGACGAGAACTAATCTGTAGTTGACTAATTTCCTGAATCGGAGTAACTTGATAGAAAAATTCTACTAAATCCTCTTGTTCATAAATCAAATTTCGGTAATGGGTACGCGATCGCACCGCAAACTCCTCCATAATCTCATTCCAGCTTTCAATTTCATCAAACCCCGTATGTAGCAAACTAGCTTGAATCACCGCAGTAGTAACATTTTCCAAGTTAAACATTGCTAACTGAGGCAGAGAATATTTAGAAGCAAGTACCTCACCCTGTTCAGTAATCTTAATCCGACCGCTAATACTCTTACCAGGTTGAGCCAAAATCGCTTTATAAGCTGGACCGCCACCGCGTCCTACAGAACCACCACGACCATGAAATATCCGCAAGGCAATGCCATACTCCATACCTATCTTATGTAAAGCTTTTTGAGCCTTATGAATTTCCCAGTTACTACTCAAGAACCCAGAATCCTTATTACTATCAGAGTAACCCAACATCACTTCTTGCAGATAAGGAGTTTCTAACTCAGAGTTAAATTGAGAATTGGGTTGTTCTTGCAATTTCTCATACCCACCAGCAAGTGCAGCTTGATATAGAGGCAACTTAAATAAATCCTGCATGACCCGGGGAGCATTTCTCAAGTCTTCCACTGTCTCAAATAAAGGAACCACCTGAATGCTACTCGCACCAGTTGCCGGATCGTAAAGTCCAGCCTCTTGAGCTAACAACAACACTTCTAATAAATCGCTAACATCCCGACTCATACTAATAATATAGGTTTGGCAAATTTCTTGACCAAACTCTACCTGCAGTTGTCGCAGCATTCGGAAAGTGTTAATGATTTCGCAGGTTCTCTCAGAAAAAGGTAACTCTGTGGGAATTAAGGGGCGACGAGTAGGCAACTCTGTTGATAACCACTCAGTCCGCTCTGCTTCCGACATTTCTATATAAGGTTTAGGCAGAATTTGTAAATATTCAGTAACTTCCTGAATTACAGCCTCATGTACAGAAGACTCCTGACGAAGATCAAGTCGCGCTAAATTAAAACCAAAAATTTCTACCTGAGAGATCAGATTTTCTAAGTCACTAGAACTTAAACCAGTTTCTTCAAGGTTACGCTGGATTAGTTGTAATTCAGCCAAAAAATCAGCACTAGACTGATAAATATCTGTTTTTTCTCGACCTTGAGAGAGAACTTCTTTTGCTCTTTGAATTTCATCACCATTATATAAACGCCAGTTACGATCGCGAGTATTTTCTAAACGCTTTTTCACGTAAGACAACTTCAAGCGATAAGGTTCTTGACGATAGCGAATTGCCCATTGCTCGTATACTTCAGACATTTGCAAATGGTCACGATCTAAGGAGTCCAGCAATTCTGGTAAAACATCACTCCAATGCAAAGACAAACTTAAAAGTTCTTTGAGGCGATCGACAGCATGAATATATTTATCCAATACTATCTGACGTTGATAGCAGGCAGTTTGCCAAGTAACTGGTGGTGTACAAAAAGGATTTCCATCACGGTCTGCTCCCACCCATGAACCAAACTTACAAAAATTGTAACTCGGTGGTTTCAGATAAGGGAAAGAACTATGTAAGGCTTGCTTAAACCTACGATGCAGTTGGGGAGTAGCGTCAAACAGAACTTCGTTAAAATAATGAAGAGTAGTTTCTACCTCATCCAGTACAGTAGGTTTAAATTGGTGTAGTTCATCTGTACGCCACCACAAAAGAATTTCTTCTGTTAACTGTTTCTTGAGAGATTCTGTTTCCCAAGATGAAACCAAAGAATATTCCTCTTCTTCATCTACCTGTAGTTCAGAAAAGCTGTCATCTACTTGATCGAGTTCTTGGAGAATTTTGGCAATGCGTCGCTGTTTTGTTCTAATTGTACGACGAACAATTTCTGTAGGGTGTGCTGTAAAAACCAAACGGATGTCTAAGTTATCAATTAATCGTTGAATTAATTGATATGGTACATTGAGAGTCTGTAGTAGAGGAAATAGATAATGAAATGTACCCTCTCCTTCTGGTTTAGTTCTGTTATCGTTCCATATTGGTATACTTCCAACCCGCAGCGAACAACTCTCACCATCCTTAGCTACATCATCTTTAAAGATTAGTTTTCCTGAACTATTGTTGTGAGAGTAAGCTAGTTGTTGAATTCTTTGTTCATAATGTTGTTCTACAATATTGATTAGCTGAAAATATAGAGCAAAAGCCCGGGCAGCTCGAATTGCATCTTTGAGTTCTAGTTGTTCAATCAGTTGTTCAATTTCTGAACCTATAAAGTCAGGAGCTTGTCCTTCTGGGGAATGAACCGAGCGCATCTTCTGGAGTATATCCACCAATTCTTGGCCACATTCTTGCCTTAGCACTGACTCCCACAAATCTTCAACTATTTTGATTCGATTACGCAGAAACCGATCCGAGGCTGTTATTGGGGCATTTTTGAACCCTGATTCTAGCATTGTCTGTTCTGAGTGTAATAGTGAATTCATATTACTTGTTCCTCCATAACTGCTAACATCAAAAATCAATGTATTTTTTGATACTGTTTCCCTCATTAGACGGGATTTAATAGTATCAATGTCTGAAAATAGGCTGTACTAATATTTTTTTGTCTAATCTATAAGTTAATATCTCCCTATTGCTAATTAAATTTTCCTGATTCAACTTTATTAATAAAAAGCAAATTTACTTTCTGGTTCCCCGTTTTGCAGGAGAGGAGCAAACAGGGCAAGGCATAGGCTCAAGAGTAGTTATATCATGTCCGGATAAGAGCGCGATCAAAAAAACTTTCTCCTTTTCCTCCTCTTTATTCTTTCTTCTTCTTTCTTGCTTCTTCTTTCTTCCCTCCTGACTCCTGAGTTCTGACTCCTGATGACTCCGTCGTTTATTTATAAGTATTCAACCGGACATGATATTAGTCTTTATTTATAAATATTCTCTCAAATTTCTCTTAAACATCAAGAGAATAGTTTTTTTTATACTGCTCAAAAATTTATCACATCACCTTAAGAAAATTTAAGCTATAGACTTACTAAATTTTATAGTATAGTGAAATACTGGTCTTCCAACAGCCAACATTAGAGGTTACTGTATTAAAACACTTTTAAACTACATCACTTCACCAGTGTGATACTAATTTTGTTAATGTTTTCCTAATATTTGAGCTATTCTTCAGTTCTAGTTTTCTCCCGATCATCATAAATTTTCGGTAAGTGGAAAACCAGACCGTATCTTTAGTGCATCATATATCATGTCCGGATGAACATTTATACTAAATCCGGTTGAGAAAGAAGGTTTATTGTGAGGGTAAGGCAGAAGGCAGAGGGGAGAAGGCAGAAGGGTTAGAAGGATTTGGACAAACTAGCTTTTCATAACCGGATTTGGTGTTATAAA
>NZ_JAAHGT010000888.1 GCF_010672385.1 Okeania sp. SIO2F4 | reverse complement strand
TCTATTTTTAGGAGTCAGGAGTCAGGAGTCAGGAGTCAGAATGAATGGTTTCAATACCATTTTTTAGTTCGTAAATCATCTTTTTTCTCAAAGGGACATTTGCTGTAAAATATTTTTATCACCCTTACTATTCGTAACATTCTTTTTTCAAAATGGTATAAGCCAGCTAAAAATAAGCAATATAACCAATTGTTTAATTTAATTCTCAACATATCTTTCTCCATTTTTTCTCTATAAATTAAAATAAAAGTTAAACATTAACCATTCAAAAAACTAAATAACTTAATTTTGCGGCTTTAATAAAAATCCAGGCTTAACACCACCTTTAAAAGTTGCAATTCCCACTAAACCATCACGGGATTGAAAAATTAATTTAGTTCTAGATTTTTCTTGAGGATAAATAACATTAAATACAGCACCATTGGTTAGTTGACTTATCTTTTTTGCTTCTAATCCTCCCAACCAAACTTGAGCTTGATTACCTTTTACTTCTGTAACTACTGCATTAGCAACGGGATAGGAATTTTCGGTCAAATATATAGCTTGACTATCTAATTTAGTACCTGTCTTAACTTCATAAAATGAATTTTGTTTTAAGGTAGCTGGAATTTGTTTATTAGTATAAGCGATCGCCTGTTTTGGCGTACCTGTTTCTTGCCATAAATATTGTGTAAATAAATAACTAAAAATTCCGGCATGAAAATCCAGAATTTTTACATCTTTCGCAGTTTGAAAAGGTTTAGCAGAAGCAAAAACTACTCCTTTTGCTACACCACTTTGATAACCTTTAACAAACTCATCTTTAGACATATCCAGCCGAGATAACCATTTTTCTTGATCACCCTTTTCTTGAGGAGCAATTTCTATTTTATTTCCACCAGCACGAGAACGAACAGTAAAATCTCTAGTTGTCATTCCCGAAAAACAACTATCAAGAATTCCGGTGAAATTTTCTGTCTTTAAAGCTGATGTAAGTAGAAATAAAGTATGCCCCATAATATCATCAACTACACCACCAAGATCGGGATTAGGAAAAGAACTATCTATGGGAACTAATGTACCACTTAAACCACTACCATCCATCAAAGAAGTCTTGACAATAGGATTAGGGTCTCTGACGTGAGAACCATGTCCAGAATAGTGAAAAACTGCCACATCTCCTGGTTTTGCTTGTTTAATTAAATGCTCTTCAAATGCTTCTAAAATTCCTTGGCGAGTAGCTAGTTCATCGGTCAGAATATAAATATCTTTTGGGTTAAAACCAAAACGGTGAATTAATAGTTGACGTTGCATTTCTGTATCATTTACACAACCTCTTAAAGGTGCTTTTTGATATTTATTAATTCCTACTAATAAAGCAAGTTTGCGTGGTGTACTTTGAGCTAATACTTTGCCATAATTTTCTGCTTGGGATAAAAATTTTAATTTACTTATGCCAAGGGTAGCAAGTATTGAACTACCAAATTGGAAAAAATTACGGCGGGAGATAAGAGACATTTTAAATAATTTCTTCTTTTGAGACTTTATGAAAATTATAGCAATCTTAAATAGGTTGGTAAAATTTTGTCGTAGGGGTTTGGTCTCCAAACACTTAAAGCTATATTTCAGCTAAAAACGTAGGTTGGGTAGAACGAAGTGAAACCCAACAAAGCTTTCTTATATCAATTACCAAAAGTAATGCCATACTTGGGCAAAACTTCAGTTATGAAGTATCCACGCTAGATCAATCACATTTTAGCTAATTATGAGTCATTTAATGTCAATTATTCTTGTGTTTACTTCTCCCTCACTCCCCTACTCCCCTACTCAATAAAATGTATAAAAGTTTTTGAGAAATGCTATTAGTGTTGGGTTTCGTCCCTCAACCCAACCTACAGTTATTGCTAAATATTATTTCAATGCTTAAATCTCTACAGAATTTTCTGCTAACCACTTCCCTAGAGATTCTTGATTTTCTTCTTCACTTGCTAGCTGTTCCATAATTGTCACAACTTCTGGTTCGGGTACTTCTAGCAAATAGTTATTAACCAATAAAAAAGTTGCCATAACTGCAAAAGCTGTTCTTTTATTTCCATCAATAAAAGGATGATTTTTAGCTAGACTATAGCCATAAGCTGCACCAACTTCAAATAAATTCGGTTGACTATAAGTAAATAAATGTCGAGGTCTAGCTAAACTAGCAGACAGTAAATTTTCATCTCTAATTCCTGAACTTCCTCCATGTTGAATAATTTGGTCTGCATGAATAGCTTTAGCAATACCTTCACTTATCCAAATAGGTTCTTTCATTTGCCTAACTCTCGCAAAGAATTTTTATATTTTTCACTAATTTTTTTATAAGCATTCATAGCTTTTTCAAAATTAGCTTCGTTAGGTCGATCGGTTTCTATTTCTGGCATTTTATAATCTTCTGGCACAAGAATAATAACTCTCACATTTGTAGGAGCATCTATTTCTAGAGGATGTTCTAAAATTAGATTTCCCTTATCGTCAATTTTTCCGTTTATTTCTATTGCTTTCATTGTGCCGATATAAGTTATTTAATAATTATTATAAATATTCTAACATCAAAGTGAAATGTAGAAATGTAGGTTGGGTAGAACGATAGTGAAACCCAACATCCTAGTTCATTATTGTAGGGTGCGTTTCGCTTTAAATTAAGACTATGAAAGAGATTTAACAATCCGTCGCAGGGCACCATTGAATATGTGTCAGTCTAGTAGGCGACCAAATATTTAATTATTCAGATAAATAGCACTTATCGTATTAGGTGCGTTACGGCGCAATCTACTCTGTTAGAGATAATGTATTCCTAATAATAGCGCCTTTTCATGTTGCGCAGCAAAACGCACCCTACAAATATCTACTACAAATATCTACTATTAAATTGGGTACAATAATTGTCAAACCAAATATATACCTATTTTTGTTGGATTTCCTCCGTCAACCCAACCTACATATTTTAACCAGATAAAGAATTTGTCACTCAAGGATTATTTTTGACTTCTGAGTTCGCAAGGGAGCAAGATGCTCCCACTGTTCCCTTTTTTTTGTTTTTGGGTTTCCAACCTTTCTTTATCCTTCCTTTTTTTCTTACTTTTGAATTTTGACTTTTGAATTTTGAATTTATTTCCATTCTCCCTGCACAACAAATGGCGCCCAATAATAAGGGGAATTCCAATTCTCTGAACTTAACATTTCTAACTGAGTTTCTCTCATTGCCTCTACTGGATTTTTACCTGTTTCTAATATTTTCTGATAATATTTTTCCATTAATTGAGCAGTCGAATTATCTGCTACACTCCATAAACTTACTACTACTCTTTTAGCTCCCGCATACATAAATCCTCTGGTTAAACTCACTAATCCTTCCCCTCTTATTTCTTCCCCAATTCCTGTTTCACAAGCACTTAATACTACTAATTCCGCTGGCATTTCTAAGTTAAATATATCGTTTAATTGTAAAAATCCTGGTGTTTCTTTACCTGTTTCATCATACAAAGAAAGCACTAATCCTGATAATTCTGGTTGAGTTTCATTTAATAGTCCGTGGGTGGCTAAATGTACTATTTGATATTGGGATAAATCGGGATTTATTGCGGTTTCTCGATTGGCATTAAAGTCTAAGGATAGTTGTTCTAAATTGTCAGGAACTAATGCTAATATTGCTTCGGCTTCTTGACGGGTTCCTTCTAGACGATTGAATGATGAACCGAGAAAATATTCTAGGGAACGGGTTAATTTCATTGTGGTTAAATTATTATTTTCTGTTTCTTTTTTTGGTTGAGAAGCTATTTGAAATCTGGGGTCGTTATCTGCAAATACTGGGTCGGCAATAACAGCTACTTTTTTCGGAGCAGGGGTTCTACCTTTGACTTGTTCTCTAAGAATGGCAATACTTGAAGATGAAGGTAAGGTGACAATTTCATGGTTGACAATTAGGGGTTGATAATTTTGACCCCCCTCATTCCCCCCTGCAAGGGTGGAGGATTTTTCTCCTTCTACTATATTTCCCCCCTCTCGGAGTAGGAGA
>NZ_JAAHGT010000887.1 GCF_010672385.1 Okeania sp. SIO2F4 | reverse complement strand
TAATAATTTAAAGAGTTTCAGTCTGTCTCTCTGTTAATTGTACAGCAGTCGCTATTACTATTAGGAAATTATTAAATTCTCAAATTTAGTCACAGCAATAAATAATTTAACTTCTGATACCAAATACGGTTATTAAAAGTACCTTTTTCCAAATCCTCTATAACCATCTCCCCATCTCCCTATCCCCCCATCTCCCCACCTCCCCAAAAGGATACTCTATAAACCGGATTTAGTATAACTTCTGACTTCTGACTTCTGACTTCTGACTTCAGCTATACCTACTATCAAATTTAAGTCCATAACTTCTTCACAATCAAAACTTCAAAATTATGGAAAAAACCCTTGACAAACTCCTAGATGTAGGTGCTATTATATTAAATGTTGACGAAATGGGGCGTCGCCAAGCGGTAAGGCAGCTGGTTTTGGTCCAGCCATTCGGAGGTTCGAATCCTTCCGCCCCAGTTAAACTAGATTAAATGAATAGACTGAGAAAATCTGTACCTAAGTCTTGCTTGACTAATTGAAATAGCAGTAAGCTTTCATCAATCAAATAATCAGTGTATGATGGGGGTTTGAATCCCCTATCAACCCATACCACTACAACCCATACCACTAATTGGAATAATATAGTTGGAGACCTGTACCCTTAGTTTTTTAGCTGAAAGCTGGAAGCTGTTTGCAAAGCATTCCATCAGGAAAAGCTAATAGCTTGTTAATTCCTCACAGCTATCTTGAATTTGTGGATTCTACTCTCATCAGTTTACCCCCATTGTCTGTACGATAAACCCATTGATCTTTGTCATTAGACAAGACAAGACGCCAACCTTCTACTAATCTTTGTCCACAAAACTCATCATTTTTTGGCAACCCCAAACAAGTATTTGGCCAAGTCTCTTGAGTGACTTCACTAACTTTGATTGTTTCAGGTGCAATACCTATTTGACTGCCTAAATGTTGGCGAACAGCGTCAACTATATCATTAGGGATTTTTTTAGCTTGATTGGCAAGTTTTTCTGTCTCCTCAGGAATTGGTTTACTCAACTTTTTCACATCACCAAAATTATCATTAATAGAGGTTTGTTTAACAACAAGTATGTGATTGAGAGATTTATTACTTAGGGGAAAAGGTTGAGATATTTCTGTCTGAGAGTCAATTTTAGTCTCTGTTGCAGATTTTAAAAGATTGGCAAACTTATCAGCTTTGGAAGTAATTTTGCCATTTGTCTCTACTTGGGGAGATTGAAGAACTTTTACAGCAGCAATTGCTGTTTCAGTGAGATTCGGATATGCTTCAGCAGCTAAGATTCCAGTTAAAATTAATGCTAGTAAAAAAGGATGAGGGGATTTCCGATCGAATCGCTCATTTCCATCCGGTTGATAATTTTTAGAGTTAGATTTCATAGTTAAGATCCTTTGATTATTTATAGGTTTACTTATTCTTATTAGTTAGATGAGATGTTATTCTGGAGCTATGGAATTCTAATAGGTTGTTTAGACGATTGAGATACAAGTTGAAGTTTGATTTTTTTATGCTTACAGAAATTAGTCTATAAATAAAATAATTTATTTCTAGGGCTTGCTAGGTTATGCTAAGTTAAAAGATTAATAAACCTAAATTTTTTAAATCTCTGTCGATCAAAATAGGGACAGAATCGTAAAATAAACATGATTAGTTAACTCAAACGATATATTTATACTCCACTTTTCAGCACTAAAACGGACTTGATTTTTTCCTCATGGTCTTATTAGTATCAGATATTACAAATGTATCTAAATAAAATAGACTTGAAAAAATTCAGTTAGTTCCATCAGAAAATCATCAAAACAACTCTTTTTTAACTTCTATTTCACTTGGTGTGTTTTCCGGAAACGAAATATTTTCTCAAAGCTTAAGAGTAATGAAAATTGGCTTGGAAAATTTCAGCCAAATTACTTAATTAGAGCAAATACCAACAACTAACAACCAGATGCTACAATGCCAAACTCATCAAATCCCGAATTTTCACAGAAAAATTAAATTTGTAATTTCATCATAATTTAGAAGTTTTTACTAATGCAGAAAAAGATTTTCTTTGGCAATAGACAAATAGTAAGTAAGTACAAAAAATTATCTATACTATCACCAATTTAGCAAAAGAAGCTCTATATTTTAATATAGCCAGAGGACTCTTGTTAAATTGGCATGGGGATTAACTGCGAGATGCGGGGTTTAAATTATAGATCCAGGGATATAGCAGTTCTCATATTAATGAAGTACAGTATTTTTATGTATTTCTTATTCTCTGTTCCCTCACAGGAGTGCGCGTTCCCTCTCTTGGTCGATTGGAGGCAAGCGAGGAAACCTCGCCATCCCTCGACCGCTTGCGACTTACCTCTTGCTGCCTCTTGCAGAGGAGCTTCCCTAACTCTAACGTCGTCGCGGGGTCGCACCGCTTGCGTATTGCGCACCCCGCGGGATATGACCGCTTGCGTCACCTCGCCGACACAGGGTAGCATAGGTATTCCCTAAAATCCAAAACTTATGCATCTCACCCTTGGTGAGAATTGCTATACAAAGTTTTGTATAGCAATCAGGAATAATTTTGATAAATATTTAAGAACAATTAAGAGCAATCAAAATCCTTTTATATTCTGAGGACTGACTCCTAATTACCACTAAAATCTTACAACTGAAATATGATTGCTATAGCTATTTCAAAAGGAGAATTAATTAACCAAATATCCTCAATTATTGTTTAGTGTACTGCACCAACTTAAATTCTGATCGAGAATACTTAAGCATAAAAGAAAAGGTTCAAATAATTCGTTAAAACTCCAAATTAATACCAATTTAAGAGAATGTTGTTAAATTGGATTTATTCGTAAGTAGTTGGTTTTATCTATACTATTTCTGTGTAACAATCCCCTTAATGATTCTCGGTAAAACCTTAATTGTACTCATGATTGATCAGATATTTAAGAACAATTAAGAGCAATCAAAATCCTTTTATATTCTGACTCGGTCCGACTGACTTGCCCTCCTGGGAGGGGTTAGGAGTGGGTTGACTCCTAATTACCACTAAAATCTTACAACTGAAATTTAATTGGTATAAATGGTATTAAGTAGAGCGCAAGTATCTTAATAGTTTTACAGACGATTTTGAAATTGGTATAAGATAACTAAACTACATGACAAAATTACCAATACTCAGAGAGATTAACATTTTAAACTAGTTAATCAACTAGGCAACTTAGCAAACAATATTTTTGTTAATCTATTAACTTGATTTCTTAGTAATATCAAGCCATAAAAAAGAGTATTACAAATAGCAAGAATGATTTAAAAATTTGAGATAATATGAAATCCGGTTATACAGTTATCGAAAAATTCCCTTCATATTTTCCAGACCTTCCAGAGAATACTCTTAAATAATTCCCACTATCAAATCCTCAGTATTCTAACTTCTGACTCGGTTCTCCTGACTTCTAAATCATACAATAACTAATTACCAAGATTTGAAATAAAATATTGCTTTATATTTATGGGAAACAGAACTTAGAGAATTTGCCAAAGTAGAAAATAATTATACATCAGCTAAGAAAAATAGCCAGAGATTAAAATCAATTGATGCTCAAGTTTGACAACAGATATGAAGAACTTTCAATAAAATCTTCTCTAAGATGAAAGTTAAAGGTTGTGAAAGTCTTAGATGCAATAAAAATATGACGAGCTTTGTCTTTTCAAGAATATTAAAAAATTGCTTGGGTTGTGGTTAAATAAAATTACCTCAATATAGGATAAATAAAAATTAGAATTTTATCTAGGGGGTACAACTCAGCTTGTTCGAGTTGCTTATTGTTATATAGCAATCACCGAATGAGATGTGAGAATTGAGGTGTTCCTTAAAAGGATAGAATATAGCAGTTATCTTATGAATAAGATACATCTTCTTCTTCCTACATGTTCCATTCAATAGATTTAAACTTACTTCCCAGATGATATGTCCATCGTAGTGTTGTCCTTTTTTGGCTTTAACTTGTGTCGTTGTAATATACTCAATTGTAAACAGATCCTCGTTTACGATGATTGTA
>NZ_JAAHGT010000886.1 GCF_010672385.1 Okeania sp. SIO2F4 | reverse complement strand
TTTACTGATCCCACCATCAATGGCCTTAATAACTTTTTGTCTTAAGTCATAGCTATAAGGAGCAGGCATAATCTTTCCTAGATAGTTTTTCTCTATTATGTCCGCGCTCTTTGCTTCGACTGCTATATATGCAGAGTTGAAGTTGCTAAAAGTACCTCCTTCCTTTTTGTCAGCATCAATTATAACTGGAGTGGGAGTAGGAGTGAAAGATAAACTGTCTTTGCTTAAGAAAATATTGCTGGCATCACCATCTACGAGACCTGAACTCAGATTAAACTGTCCATTTAATGCTACAGCATTAGCAGTAGTGGCAGCAGCAAAAGCGAAAGGGATAGCAGCGATAGAAGCAACGATTTAGTTTTTCATGATTTTTGATTTCCTGTGTTTGAACTCTATGTTTTTATCATCTCCCAATTTTTTGGGAAGTGGAATAATGTGAATGAGTTCTCACAAAACACTCTGTTGCTATTTTTAGCGTGCAAAAAAATGCACAATGACTAGCGGTTAATGCAAAGATTACGAGTTGCCGGAAGCAGAACGGTGACTTTTTGTGATGAGCGTCACCATGGGAAAAGGAGGAGAAAGTTTTTTACTGCTAATTAAAATTACCCGGACATAATATAAGTTGGCTTAAGCAACAGTCCAACCCAATAACTATAAAGTCTATTTTGGGTTGCAGGTTACTTAACCCAATCTACAAAGTGCCAATAAGTATAGGACTTACGCAGAGACCACATATATAGCGTTAAACACTATAGCGTTATAGTTTTTGAACTCTATATATAGTACCTTTGCGTAAGTCGTGAAGTATTTAACCGAATATGATATAAAACCTAGGAATTGCTTCCTTATACTCTGTTCTATTCACAACAACCTTATGTTATGGCAGCTAAAGAGCGATCGCTGGAAACCAAAAACTATACTAATTTAAGGATTATTTTCAATACTACCTGTAGCAGAAGCAGGAGTATCACCAGCAGTATTCTGTGGTTGTTGTATAAGTTCTTTTTGTTTATTGCGGAACTGTGTTGCTGCGTCATTTAGACTATCACGTTGTTCGAGCATATACTCCTTCATATTCCGGTTATCTCCCAGTCTGGAGTTATGAATAATGTCGAACATATCTATCCCACCTGAACCTGTGAAAGGATCGGGATTATCTATTGTTTGTAAATCCTGTAAAGGATTAACGGTATTATTTTCATAATTATTTTCATAAGATTGAGCAAAAGTGTGCTGAGGCAGGAAAATGCTGATTATTCCTGTAGTTAAGGTGCTGAAAACAATTTTGGTGAAAAGTTTGGCAGACATAATAATCTAGTATTTTGTTTTTTCAGGAAACTTTCATATATATTAGAATACAACTTTTTTGGTATTTTTGACCCACAGATCTACCTATATGAAATACGTTAATGTTTGCTACTAATTAGTTATATTAGACATCTGCGATAATCACTCAATAAATCAATTATCGTAAATAAATCATCAATTATTTCTCCTACTCCCGTACGGTCGATTCGCATAGATGCCCCTACTCCATACTCCCTCTTTTCCGGAGTAGTCTATTAGTTATAATAAATTTTTGTTTGTAGTTGGGCTTTAGCCCAGACATAAATATTTTAGGGGCTAAAACCCAACTACGAGCCTAATCACAACTGTTCTATGACTTGTTAAATCTACGCAAACCGACGACGTAATAAAGGTTGAATTGCGACTAGAGTCACAACATCAAAGACCAATAGCACCAGTAATGCTGCTCCAAAAGAAATATCACCAAAAGGCGCTTGCATCACTACACTACCAAAAGAGAAATCATTATGTAGATACAAGTAGCGGATAGGTTCGATTGCATAGCTCAAAGGATTTAAACTAGCCACTACCTGTAACCAACTAGGCATAAAAGATAGAGGTGCCAGAGCAGTGCTAGCAAATAACAAAGGTAGGTTAGTTACAAAAATCACTGCCAAAAGTTCAATGTGACCTGGTAAAGCAAAAGCAAGACCCAAACTTAAGCCAGTCACACCCAAAACTAGCATTAAAACAATCACGGCGATCGTAGCTAATCCTAATATATTAGGCAATCCTGCACCCAAAAACGCACCAGCAGCAATAATAATAGCTGATTGAATGAAACTCAGGGTAACAATAAAAGTAGCTGAAGCTAAGACAATAGAAAAACGGGATGTCAGGGGCGCTACCAAGAGGCGGTTGAGAAAGCCAAATTCTCTGTCGAACATCACTGGTAAACCAGCATTAAGGGCACCAGCAAAAGCAGTGAAGACAATAATACCCGCACCGAGAAATTGTCCGTAGTTTTGACTTTCACCAAATAAGCCTTGGGGTACGTTTTGGAAAAGTGCCCCAAATAAAATTAACCACATCAGAGGTTGAATAATTCCAGCAATTAAAGTAGAAGGCCGTCGTTTCAGTTGGATAAATAATCGACGGGTTAATGCTAGAGTTTCTTGAAAGAAATCTCCTACTAGAGAGCCGGAAGTTAATGGTGTCGTCTTGATGTCAGACAACTGACTTATATTAGGTTGGGAAGGGGTGATAGTACCACTCATATTAGATTTTAGATATTAAAAATATGGCCTTTGCCCGATACACTGGTAATTTTAACACCGCTATTTTGAAATGGCACAGATTTGACTACTCCCCGGACTCAAGTCACGGGGATTCTAAGAAGATACTACGCAACAGAATAAATCCGTGTTGCTTGGTTTTTTCGCGCGCTGACCAAAGATACACTCTTTGGGGACAATTTCATTGTGCCCCTACACAGTCGGCTTAAGTTTAACCCTAGCTTTCTGCTTACTTTTGTGATTATATTTGCAGCCCCATTACAGTCTGCATCAATACACCAATTATTACCTGTTCTATACAAACCACCCTGTCGTACAGGCAGTCGCTCATGGGGGAAACCCCCGCATGAAGGCGCTGCATCGCTTTATTGTCTTTCCTGACGGTTTCCAATCATTGGGTTTCTCACCATAATTAGGTAATGATGAGGTGATGAGTGAAAAACCTAACCCACCAACCCCCTTCCCTAGTAGGGAAAGGGGAGTTTCTCCCCTCTCCTTGTAGGAGAGGGGTTGGGGGAGAGGTCTTAATTCATAAAACTTAACCAGAAAATATAGATTATTCAGAAAATATAGATTATTTTTTTTAATCTTTTAATTATTCTCAGCTCAAAAAAAATTCATTCTATATTATATTATCTTGAAACTGGTTGGGAAAAACTGTCCAAACAGCTTAAATTATAGCGAAAAAAAAACCTATGCTCAAACTTTCTTTAGAAAATGTAAAGGCAAAATTTAGGAAAATATTAATATATAAAATTGGAGCCAAACTACTTGGATATTTTGAAAAGCTAATTCCTAGTTATTCTTTAATTGGGGATACAGCATTTTTTGAGTCTCACCACTTTGAATGGGTGGAAGAGATAGATGCAAATTGGATATTGATTAGAAAAGAATTAGATGAACTCCTGAAATATCGAGATGATTTACCAAATTTCCAAGACATTTCTCCAGACCAAGCTGATTATACGAGTCCTGATGATTTGTGGAAAACATTCTTTATGTATGGGTATGGAATAAAAGCAGAAAAAAATTGTCAAAGATGCCCAGAAACAACTCGTTTAATTGAAAAAATTCCGGGAATGAAAACGGCATTCTTTTCAATTTTAATGCCTGGTAAACATATTCCCGAACACCGAGGTCCCTACAAAGGAGTTATTCGTTATTTATTGGCATTAAAAGTACCTGAACCAAAAGAAAAATGTAGGATTCGGGTGGGTAATGAAACTCGTCATTGGGAAGAAGGAAAAAGCATGATTTTTGATGATTCTTTTCCCCATGAAGCTTGGAATGAAACTGATGGTGTCCGGGCAGTTTTGTTTTTAGATGTGATGAGACCGATGCGTTTTCCCCTTTCATTGTTGAATGAATTAATGATGAAATTAATTGCAGTTTCTCCCTACATTCAAGATGCCAATGTTAATCAGAAACACTGGGAAGACCGTTTAGAAAAATTGTTTGCTAAGGAAAATCAAAAGGAGAAAGTTTCAAT
>NZ_JAAHGT010000885.1 GCF_010672385.1 Okeania sp. SIO2F4 | reverse complement strand
TTTGACTATACTACAAACATATCATCCCCAGGGACATTTCAGGGAAGAGATTTCTTTGAGCAGTCAAAGGCAAGCGATAGAGGTAGCGATGGAGAAAACTATCGCTTGTGATGCTCACAAGCGATCGTCTCTTTCTCTTTCTCCCACATCTCATACCTTAATCCTTAACTCTAGCTTGCCTTATAATGTTCAACTTCGATAGTAGTATGAACATTTCCCCGTGGAAAAAAATCACCTTTAATCTTGACTTCTAAAGGATCGCAAGCTGCTACAAAGTCATCTAAAATTTGATTCACTGATTCTTCATGGGAAATGTAGCGATCGCGATAACTATTGATATACAATTTTATGGCTTTCAACTCTACTACTCGTTCATTGGGAACATATCTTATGTAGATTGTAGCAAAATCTGGATAACCAGAGAAAGGACATTTACAAGTAAATTCTGGTAAACTGATATTTATCTCATAACGTCGTCCGATACGAGGATTTGGAAAAGTAATTAACTCTCCCTCCAATATATTCCTTTCTCCATATTTAAGTTCTTGCATATTTGTATCTTGAGATAGTTCATCACTATTTTCAGAGTTATTCATATAGATTAAGCAAACAAAATCCAACTATTTAGAGATTCAATTTATCCAAGCAAATGTTTTTTTTTGATTGTAACTTGACGAATTTCTGTTTTATTGGTCTAATTGCAATAATTATCAATCATAATTACTGAAAAATATCCATCAAATTAATATTACATAGTAACATAATGCAAAATATCAGCACATCTGGTAAAAATGGACCATTATCAGAAAATAACTATTCTCCATCTGTACCTATTTCTTTATATAGAGAAGCTACTGCTGAACTACAAGCAGCTCAAATCAAACTCGAATCTCTCAAAGTTCATAATGAACAGTTAATGCAGCAAAATCAAAAACTGAGAATAGAAATTGAAAAGGTGATTAACTCTGGAGTACAGTTACAAGAAGCTTTAAATGCTGCCCAGTCAGTAACCAAGGTAGCCCAACCACAAATACCTTCTTTTCCTCACTCTCAATCTAGCGTTAATACTGTTAGCTCTAATTATTTAAGTTCTGGTTTTAAAGTCGATTCTCCTGAAATATCATCCTCTTCTCCTTCTCTACCATTTACCGATCCTAAACCAACAGAGCCAGATTTTTCAGAACATCTATTTACAGAAGAATCAGACAAAAGTCGCTACAGTAGATTTTCCAGTGCTACACAAGTATCTAACCTAAATGGAATTTGGTTAGTAGTTGCTGTTTGTCTGATTGTAATTGCTGCATTTGGTGCTGGCTATTGGGTAGTGCGGCCAATTTTAAATCAGCGATAGAAAACTATTTAACTTTAATAAATACATGAAACGTGAAAGGAAAATAGAGTTTAAACATACTTTTGAAAAGGTGAACTACCTAAAGCCAAGGCGTTGCACAATCAGGAATGATGAACTCTGAAAGTAGATATTTTTAGGTAATTCTTTTGTTCATATATGTACAGTTTAAAACCTATTATCATTCTTTAACGTGCAACCCCCAACTTCAGTAGTTGTTTGCTAGTTCAACTTGATTTCCACCAAACTTTTAGCATTTTGATTTTTTGTAGCAGTATCTTGGACTCCCATCCCTGGTTCAAACCCGCGCTTGAGCTCTGTCAATTTCATTTTTTTAGCTTGAAGAGCGGTTTGTAGAATCTCTATAGCTTTGTGTGGATTCCCATGACCACAAAAGAATAAGTCAGCAGCAAAGTAACCTAACTCAGGCCATGTGTGGATAGCAATATGAGATTCTGCTAGTGTCGCCGTTGCCGTCACTCCATGAGGACTAAACTGATGAACACATAAATCTATGAGGGTTGCTCCTCCTGCTGAAATTGCATCAATTAAAGAGCGACGTATATTTTCTGGGTCGTTGAGCAGCTCTGCGGGAGAATGCCAAGCATCAACGACTAGATGGGTTCCCAATTGTTTCATTCTGCGCGGTTATACCTCCACCCGATAAGGTCTCCAGTTTTTTTAGTATATCACAAAATTTTTGAATTTGTTAACTATAAGTAGTTAGGGCTTGCTGAATAAAATTTAAACAATAAGCAATTTAAGATGAGGGATAAATTTTAATGTAGTAGAGAGATGAGGTAAAAACGAGAAAAGTTCTATATCCCAGACCCACTATTTCCTAAGCTTACGCCTATGAATTTTTTACCAGACCCTAGTTAATTATTAACCACTTTGTTGAAGTCTAGTTTTTTAGGTTAACTAGCTGTAGTTAGTTCTATGAGTTATTCTAACACCAAGTTTAAAAAAAGAATGTTATAATTCATAGATAGTAATAGTGATTGAATAAAGATTCTATGGTGGAGCATCGATGCTCCTAAGAAAGTTCGTATGACCAAAATTTGGAGTACCTGGTAGCTCGGAATATTACACCAAAAATCGAAAGTATACACAAGAAATAACATATATATTGTATAACTTTTTAGAAAAGACAGACCACTAGAGTGCTGTACAAGCTTGTATGTTTGAGAGAAACCGAATATAATTTCACACTGTAATACCATTTTCAAAAAATACTGTTAGAGTGCTTTAGTTTGTTGGTAGGAGTGTTGAAATTAATAATGTAGCGACCTTTTTTGAATTTAGTATAAGAATAAAAATATTGAATAGTATAAATTAATTGTAGAATAAGGTTTTCAAGAGTCACGAAGCACACGATAAACAAAAGCTTCAATAGTTGCTGTCTCAGAAACCAACGGAATATTTTTAAATGGCTTAGAATGTTCTACCAGTTGGCACAATCCTTATTTCTCGAAAGTATTCATTTTCCCTCGAATGGCATCAATATAATAAGCAACATCAACTCGAATTGCGACAATAATTAAACCTTGGGGTTTGACAATGCGGATGAATTCATCAAATGATTCGGGGGGTGCGTGGTTAGCGGAAAAAGTACCAGCACTCACAACCGCATCAAATGCATTATCAGGAAAATCTAAAGGTTGCCCCAATACCATTTGTCTCAAATCTTGATAGACTTGCTTTTTCCGTGCCCTTTCTAACATACCCAAGGATAAATCAATACCCACTAGATTGGTATATCCAAGAATAGAAAGTAGTTCTCCTACCATTCCCGTACCAACGCCAGCATCTAATATATTGGCATCAGTGGATTGGATAAATCTTCCCACCAATCCATTAATTACAGCAGGAGGGTTATAGCCAAAGCTTAGAACACTTTCATCATACTCTTGTGACCAATTATCGTAGATATTGGATAACTCTTGGTTATTCTGAGCAGAGCTTACTTTTTTGAGCCAATTTGATTTATCAGTTTGCATCAGCAATTCTCCTCAAATTTTAGATAGGTAAAATGTATTCCTTCAAAATAGTTCTTAAGCGGGTTGCTATATCATCAATATCTTGCCGTGTGGATATCAAGGGAGGTACAACAGGAATGACATTATTTTCTGCAGGTCGTCTGAATAATAAACCATGTTTTCTGGCAAAAGGAGCAAGATTAGCTGCGTCATGCTTATCAACAAGCTTAACTCCATACATATAACCACAGCCTTTCACCTGCTCAACAATCTCAAACTCATCATTTAGAGCCTGCATTTGTTGATAGAAATAATCAGCATTATTCTTAACATGATTGAGAATTTCCTCGCTGTGTAAAATATCCAGAGTTTTAGTGGCTGCGGCCTCACGGGGTGACAAGGTAGCTGAAAGCTATATATAGAGGTGGACTTATCAAATAAGCTGAAGAATAGTTCAACTAAAATCCCACTATTATTGAGAATAGATGGGGGTGTGGTGCGTTCGCGGAGCGTTGCGGAGCGCAGTATCGCGCCACACAGTAGCTTGATTATTTATTCAAATAACTGGCAAAACAGTTAAAAATCCGATCAAAAAGGGTTGGTAATTACAAATAAAAATTAATAAAAGAGAATATATTAGGCTTTGATCAAAACCAGATCGAACAAAAGTTGAGTCCATCTCAAATAATAACATTACAAATATTATTATACTTAACATCAGTACATAAAACCGTACAAATATCAAAATTAAGTACT
>NZ_JAAHGT010000884.1 GCF_010672385.1 Okeania sp. SIO2F4 | reverse complement strand
TTGGGTTTAAAACCCCGCCTTTTAAGACGAAATGTTTTTGGAGGATTGCTCAAAATACTCGTTATATCATGTCCGGTTGAATAGTTATAATTAAAGCTTGTAGTAGGGCTTTAGTCCTATCTATAAGTTCGGGCTAAAGCCCTACTACAAACAAAAACTTTTTTATCACTTATTATCCGGACATCATATTACAAAAACAACTTCTGACTTCGTTAAGTTAAATTTGTACTTAATTATATAGTAATCCTCAGGGTGATTGTGCGGAAAATATTTGGGAATTAGGAAACAGCAATTACTAAGAATTATAAACTAGGGATAATAATTTCAGATTGGTATTCTTATGATTCCACTTACCTATTCCCCCAGGGAGGATAGTTACCACATTCCTAGTCACCCTTCTAAAAAATCAAAGTTATTTATTTTGATTTAAGTCTACTTATTAGTATAAATAAAGTTAAATATTTTCTGAGATGATTTAATATTTAATTAAAATTTAATCAATAAAATTTGCCTACATCAATTAAAATGATTGAAGAAAACAGTATTTTTTTGATAAAGCAAAATGAACAACTTACAGCCGTGGACTTCGCTCTTAGGCAGAATATTCCTCTCTGCCGTTTTTATCAAATCTGCTATTGGTAAAATTTTTGGTGGAGCAGGTACTCAACAATATATGGAATCTTCAGGAGTTCCTGGTTGGTTATTAATTCCAACGATTATTGTTCTTTTAATAGGTGGATTATCTGTTTTAGTAGGTTATAAAGCTCGTTATGGGGCACTTGCATTAGTAGGATTTTTAATTCCGGCTACTCTGATTTTCCATAATGTTTTTATAGACCCTACTCAAGAAATTGCGTTTATGAAAAATCTGGGATTAATAGGAGGACTTTTAATGGTAGCTTCTTTTGGTCCGGGTAGAATTAGTTTTGATGAGAAAAGTATTTATAGGGAGTAGGGAGTAGGCGATTCATTTGCCTCCAATCTACCAAGAGAAGAAATGATATTTCCCAATCTTCAATCCTCTCGGTTTTAACCTTCTTGTAATTATCAATTATCCATTATCAATTATCAATTAATGAACTGTTCCCTCTCTCAATTAGGAAATTACTAAAAGCACAACTACTTAAAAAACATGAAAACACAATGGGAAAATTTTCTGCAAAACCTCGGTGAATGGCACGGTTCATTTACTAATATTTCTGCCAAGGGAGAAATACTTAAAGACACACCTAGTATTCTCATTTTAGAAAGTCTTGATGACCAGAATAAACAAGTACGTTTAACACTACGTCGCTTTAACTCTTTTGCCAAAACTCCTGAGTCAAAAGTTGATGAAATAGTAAGTGAATATCAAACTCTAGGCAGAAATCTTTTATTTTTTGAAAATGGTGCTTTTTCTAAAGGAGTAATTCAAATAGCCCCTTTTTCAATTAATGGTGCTGAATTTGGTTTTGTTAATAAAAATCGTCGTCTACGTTTAGTCGAATTATTTAACAAAGATGGCAATTTTGATAAATTAACTTTAATTCGAGAAAAAAGAGCTGGAACAGATGCTTCAGAAAATCCTCCTTTGACAGTAGATGCTTTATTAGGAAAATGGCACGGAGAAGCTATTACTATGTATCCCGATCTGCGGGAACCCGATACTTATCCAACTCAAATGGAATTAAACATTGATAATACAGGTCGATTAGTTCAGGAAATTACTTTTGGTGATACTCATCCGAAAACTCTCACTTCTACCGCTAGAATTGAAGGTTCAATTTTACACTTTGACCAAAGTTCTCAACCTGTAAAAATAGTTTTACTTCCTGATGGTGCATCTGCTACTTTGCCTGTCAAAATTGAGTTGAGAAAACCTTTATTTTTTGAACTTGGTTGGTTAATTGAACCTCAGCTTCGTCAACGACTTATTCGTAGTTATAATGACAAAGGAGAATGGGTAAGTTCCACCTTAGTTACTGAGGAGAAAATTAAATAAAAATATTTAATTCAAATATTTTAGGGAATAGGGAGTAGGAAGTAGGAAGTAGCAATAAGGAAACAATTCTTTAATATCGATCTACAGGAATACTAAAAATGTCATTATCTATCAGAATTATTCTGATAATTGCTACAACAGTTTATCAAGCGATCGCTTGTTATCTGGAAAATCAAAAACCACCTCCAGGAGAGCTATTTGATGTCGGCGGTTATAATCTACATTTGTACAGTATAGGAGAAGGTAATCCCACAATTATTATAGAGCATAGCTTAGGAGGAATAGAGGGATATTTCCTCGTAGAAAAACTGGCAAAATTAGGACGAGTATGTATCTACGACCGAGCTGGATGTGGATGGAGCGACCATAGTCCTCATCCTAGAACTAGCAATCAAATGGTAGAAGAATTAGATACCCTACTGACTCAGGCCAAAATTCAGCCACCTTACATTTTAGTAGGAAATTCCTTTGGTAGTTACAATGTCAGATTGTATGCCTATCGCTTCCCTGAAAAAGTTATGGGAATGGTACTCACAGATGGACTCCATGAGACAGGAATGCTGAAAATGCCTATCCAATTACAAGGTTTGAAACTATTCTTTATTTCAGGCTTTGTTATGTCTACTTTCGGGTCAATATTAGGAATTATTCAGCTATTAAGAAAATGTGGAATATTTGAATTGATTAAACCTGAATTACGACAGTTTTCTCAAGAGTCAATAAATTATGTAAAACGTTCTTTTTGTCGTTCTAAACACTGGATTACAATGTGTCGAGAAATGCTCAATCTAGATAATAGTGGAAATCAAGTTATGATTGCTAATCAATTTGGCTCGATGCCAATAGTTAGTATCAAAGCTCATTCTTTTTTCAAACCTTCTTGGTGGAGTTTTTTTATTCCTCTAAAAGCAGCTAACCAACTACGGGAGCAAATGCACAAAGATTTATCTAATCTATCAACAAATTATGTTCAAATTCAAGCCAATAAAAGTGGTCATTTTGTGTGGATAGATGAACCAGATATAATTGTTGATGCTGTTAAAATTGTATTAGATAAACCTAAGCATTCAACTATTAGCGGACAGCAATCAGCCAATCATGAATAATTTTTTCTCTGATTAAATTTGTTGTATAGTATAAATCAGGGTAAAATTTGTATTAAATTGGATAAAGAGCTATGAAAAAAGCCAGAGGCTTTGGAAAGCCAAATGAAAACTATAAATAAGATAAAATAACTATAGATTTTGGATAATTGTTTCCAAACGGTGAAGATTTTAAAAAAATACTAAAACAACATAATAAAAAAATGTTAGAATTTAAGTTTGATTTTTTTGCACTTAGTTACGCCAAGATAAATCATCACAATATTCCAGTATTTACGTTTATAAATATCACCAATGGCAAGATAATAAATGGCTTGATGATTATGGATTAATCTCAAAAAAACTACAGCAAAACAGGAGAAATAATGTATGAAACTACTGAATAAACATTATGCATAAAAGATTAAGACAGAACTTAAAAATGGCGATAATAAAAACCTTAGTTAGTTAACTTCAGAAGTTAAATTATTACTTTGTGATTTTGATAAAACTAGAAGAAATATTTAACTGATAACTGTTAACGCAGTTCCTCCCTAAGAGGCTAATTGATTAAAAAGTGGGGTTTGATCGCTAATTATTTTGATAATAAATAAATAGATTTAGTTAGAACATAAACTTATAAAATCTTAAAATCTTTCCATCTATACCTTCCTAGTGAAAAACCACAAACATTTCATTTTGTGAAGCTCCTGAAAAAAAACGCGCGTCAAAGGATTTTTTGCTGCATCCTCACAATTTTTGTGATATCATAAGATTAACTGGGCTTGTTCGCCTATGCGCATGATTTTTTATTCAACAAAAAAATCATAGCTTTGAGGGTGATAGAACTCCGTTCCACTTTGCTACGCATATAAACATGACCGCTAATATCAAATCTACTTACTGAGGAGAGTTATAAAAAACCGGGATTGTCGGAGGTAGATGTTATACAGCAAGGCATTTAAATGAGATGGGGAAATGTTTTATATCATGTCCGAATAAATAGCTTAAAATTCCCTCCTCCA
>NZ_JAAHGT010000883.1 GCF_010672385.1 Okeania sp. SIO2F4 | reverse complement strand
AGAATGTTGATAATTTCATTGTCTGAAATATTCAGGACTTATTAAAGCATTTGAGCATAGTCGCTTTACCTTTAATGGTTGGATTGGCCGTGAAGATTAGGTGATGGGGAGGTGGGAAGATGGGAAGATGGGGAGATGGGGGGATGGGGGGATTGGGAGAATATTGATGATTTCATTGTCTGAAATATTCATAACTTACGCAAAGGTACTATATATAGAGTTTAAAAACTATAACGTTATAGTTTTTAACGCTATATATGTTGTCTCTGTGTAAGTCTTAATATTATTGAGTTTTTCCCCTACACAGCAGGTAAAAAAAATCCTGACACCTTCTCTCATTACACCATTAGAGACTGTTTGTCAAAGGAATATTAAATCTAGACGTAGTAGCATGTCTAGGCTAAAACTGTGGGTAAGTTTGAGAACCTGGAAGACCTCTCCCCCAACCCCTCTCCTGCTCTTGAGAGGGGAGAGATACTCCCCCAACGCTAGTAGGGAAGGGGGTTGGGGGGCTAGGTTTTTCAACCCACATTTTAAAGCTAGACACCCTAGTAGGGTGGGTTTTGCTTACCGAAAAATTGGGTTTAAAGCCTCTCCATTCATCGAGAAAAATCCGTCGTTTGCGGAGCATTCAGTAGGATGGGATGGCGAGGTTTCCCGAAGAATGCAGAGCCGCTCCGAAGTGCGCCATATCCAATCTCCCCTTGAAAAGAAAAAAAATTCCTTTTAGGCAATCCTATCTGTTATAAAAAGAGGTAATTATTAATTATTAATTGTTGAAGCAAAGCTTTCCTACGGAATCCTCTACAAACACTATTCATGTTGTGGAGAAAAACGGCTGTCGCCGACATAAAAAGGGGGCAATACTTAGGGCTTGCTCAAAAAAGCAGAGTGTGGGGTGTGGGAAGTGTGGGGAGGGTGGTGAGACAGAGAAATTAGGAGGAATAATTGTAAGAACGTAATTTTGAACATAATAATACAGCAAAAATTAGCCAAAAATTTAGGAATGGAAATCTTACCTAAAAAAAAGCTACAGCATCTAATTGATAAGTCTGTTGAAATCCTCGAAGTTGTTTTGAATAACCAAAATATTTCTGAGCAAGAGCGAGCAAAAATTGCTTCTAGAATTCTGGAAATTGAGAATCAAGGAAGTAACAAAAACTCATTCCAGTCTGACCAGAAATCATTAAATCAACAAAATCAATCTGAAATTTCCGATGACTGGAAACAATGGATGGCTGAAAGTAAATTGCGAAACTACCCTGATACTTCAATTATTCAGGAAATGGTTAAAAGAGGAATAGATGAGCAACTTGCTATAGCAGAATTAAATCATTTAACTACTAATCCATATTTTAAAGCAAGCAATAGCATGGCGCAGTTATTAAGAAAACTCGAATCTATGTTAGAAGTCCGCCATCAAATTTCTCAACTATCTCCCAACTCTAGCTATATAGAACGCAGAAGTCATATTTCCAAAGAAGAATTTTTAGCAAAATACTATGCCACAAATACTCCGGTTGTAATTACAGATATGATGACCGAATGGCAAGCTATGTCTTTGTGGACTCCAGAATACTTTAAAACTAATTATGGCGATGCTGATGTAGAGATTCAAAATAATCGTAACTCAGATGCACAATATGAAATTAATAAAGCTCGACACAAAAGAGAATTAAAATTAAGCGAATATGTCGATATGGTTGTCAATGGCGGTGATACTAATGATTATTATATGGTTGCTAGTAATCGTAATTTTCAAAGAGATAAAATTAAGAATCTCCTGGATGATATAAATGTTTATCCTGATTTTTTAGATAGTTTAAATACTAAGGGTAAAATCAAATTATGGTTTGGTCCAGGTGGTACAATCACACCAGTACATCACGACCAAACTAACCTTATAGGTGCTCAAGTCTATGGACGAAAACTTTGGCGAATTATTTCTCCCGACCAAACGCCATTTCTCTACAATTATCAAACTGTTTTTAGTCAAGTAGACTTAGAAAATCCAGACTATAATAGATATCCTTTGTTTAGGAAAGTCAAAATTATTGAAGTAATTATTGAACCTGGAGAAATGATTTTTATTCCTATCGGTTGGTGGCATCAAGTTAAGTCGCTAAATATTAGTATTTCTCTTTCTTTGATGAACTTTATTTTTCCCAATTCCTATAAATATCAAAATCCTAGTTGAGAGAGGGAACAGGGAATAGGGAACAGGGAACAGAGAACAGGTTAAAACCCACATTCCACAGGAAAAGATATAGTACAAAATAGCACTAGAATATATATTTAAAAAAGCGGTCAGCACTCAGCACTCAGCACTCAGCAGTAAATGTGAACGAAGGGGAATGTTACCCCTCCGCGCACCTTCCGGTTTATAGAAACCGGGGATTTAAACGATCGCTCAAAAAGCTGAAGGCCGCAGTTCCTCCGCAGGAGGCTAGCGTATGGGCTAAAAGCGAGCTAGCTAGTTAAAATTTATTTGGAGGTGAACAAATAATGCAATTTGAATCCAAAATAGAAATTAATGCCAATCCAGAAAATATCTTTAAAGTTTATTCAGAAGTAAACCAATGGTCAAATTGGGACCCAGATACTAAATATGCACATCTTCATGGAGATTTTGCTGATAATTCATTGATTGATTTACAAACTAAATCTGGGTACGTTCAAATTAGGTTGGTAAAAGTAATTAAGAATAAGTTGTTTATTAATGAATCAAAATTACCTTTATGCACTATCAGGTTTGAACATATTCTTGAACCATTTGAAACTAAAACTTTAGTTACACACAAAATTATATTTTTGGGAATTTTAAAATACATTTTTTCACTTTTGTTAGGCTCTCAAATGAAAAAATCTTTATCTCAAACACTTTTAGCTTTAAAAGATTTCGTAGAATCATAAAGAAGGAAGAAGGAAAGTACATGAATCTATAGCAGTCCTATTTTATTTGTGTATAAAAATATTACTGCTTTTCGAGAATAGAGAATAGGCAACGCGCAAGAGTTTCGGAATTTACTTCTAGTTTTTGAATTGTTACAAATTATTTGAGGATTGCTATATTAAGAAAATTGCTTTCTTCTACTATTTCTCTTTCATTAATTGATAATGAATAATGGATAATTACCTCAATGAAAACCAAGAGGATTGAATACAAGGAAATCTCCTAGTACTTTTCTTCCCTTGAAATATAAGGCTTTAAACCCAATTGATTAATTATCAATTATCCATTGGTAAAAATTCCCTTAATAATTCTTACTCAAAACCGAATCTTCCTGAGAGCTATTCTTTTTATTCTTTAATTTTTATTTATCATCAAAAAATTGATGCTATAATCTTAAGTTGATTAAAAAATAAGGTCTCAAGCCTCGGTTTCAGCCAGAGGTACTGATAACTGATAACTGATAACTGATAACTGAAATGACCACAACTGTAAAAGTTAAAACAGAGTATGAAGCGATTATTGGTCTAGAAACCCATTGTCAGCTTAGTACCCAAACCAAAATTTTCTCTAATTCCTCCACAGAATTTGGTGGCACTCCCAATACCAACATTGATCCAATATGTATGGGAATGCCAGGAGTATTACCCGTACTTAATCAAAAAGTTCTAGAATATGCCGTCAAAGCAGGATTGGCCTTAAATTGTCAAATTGCACCCTACAGTAAATTTGACCGGAAACAATATTTTTACCCAGACTTACCCAAAAATTATCAAATCTCTCAGTATGACTTGCCCATCGCTGAACATGGTTGGCTAGAAATAGAAATAGTAGATGAGGATGGTAGTGCAACTCGTAAAAAAATTGGTATTACCAGACTGCACATGGAGGAAGATGCGGGTAAATTAGTCCACGGAGGTAGCGATCGCCTAGCTGGTTCAACTTATTCAATGGTGGATTACAACCGTGCTGGTGTACCATTAATTGAAATTGTCTCAGAACCGGATATACGTTCTGGACTAGAAGCTGCTGAATATGCTCAAGAACTAAGGCGAATTGTCCGCTACCTTGGAGTTAGTGACGGTAATATGCAGGAAGGTTCCCTGCGGTGTGATGTTAATGTTTCTGTGCGACCTGTGGGACA
>NZ_JAAHGT010000882.1:1290-4094 GCF_010672385.1 Okeania sp. SIO2F4 | reverse complement strand
TGTTTAATATCTGCCAATGCAGCAATCATTTCTGTAGAAGATGCATAACCATAGATACGGGCTAGTGTAGCATTAGCACTAATATAACATCCTTCAAGTTTTGTTTGGTAAATTCCTACCACTGTATTCTCCAAGATACTGTGATGTTTAGCTTCCATTTTCTCTAATCACTCCTCCCTTTTCTAACTGTTAATAATTTGACTTTATCGTTACACAATGTATTTAACCACCCCTAGACAGTTGTATTTATTGCATAAGTTTATTCTTGAATTATCATCCCCTTTTCATAATTATATATTTTGCCATATACTTGAGATTTTGACTCATACTTTTACTGGTTTTCCAGCAATACAATTACTCCTGAGAACGTGGTGTATTATTGGCTATTTTTACTTTTAACCTTTAATTATATTTTATATATAATCATAAATTAATTGTAAATTATACAATCCTCTAGATGTCAAGAAAAATTTGTAACTAATGTTAGGATAGGACTTACGCCAAACAAAGTATTTCTGTCATAACGAGGGATACCCTTTGTGGAGTAGTGCGTTAGTAAAATAATCTCAATACTAATTTTTTACCTAATAATTAATTATTCGGTAAAAAATTCAGCTTACTCTGCCTCCCCTTTCAAGGGGAAAAAAAGAAATAGTATTTCCTTGTATTCAATCCTCTCGGTTTCAACCAGAGGTAATTATCCATTATCCATTATCCATTATCCATTAATGAACTTTCTTGTGCCTAATTCCTGTAATATTTAATTGCACCTATAAATACTTCTATAACCAGTAAGCTACACCAATGATTAACTCCTCTATGAATGAATGGCCTAGTTTATTACAGCAGTTACTTGATGCCCAATCTTTATCTTCCTCTCAAGCCTCAAATTTAATGCAAGGATGGCTACAAGAAGAAATTCCACCTGTTCTATCAGGAGCAATTTTAGCCGCCTTACAAGCTAAAGGTGTATCTGCTGAAGAATTAGCTGGTATGGCAAAAGTATTACAATCTTTATCCTTAACAAAAGAACACAGCGATAATAATATTCCGATCGCCAACTTTCAATACCCAGTCATTGATACCTGCGGAACAGGTGGAGATGGAGCTTCAACATTCAATATTTCTACCGCTGTTGCTTTTGTTGTCGCTGCTGCGGGAGTACCAGTAGCTAAACATGGCAACCGTTCCGCTTCCGGTAAAGTTGGTTCTGCTGATGTCTTGGAAGCATTAGGAATAAATTTGAATGCACCCACAGAAAAAGTAATATCAGCTTTATCTGAAGTAGGAGTTACTTTTCTATTTGCACCAGGTTGGCATCCAGCAATGAAATCTGTAGTTCCTCTACGTCGTACTTTAAAAGTACGAACTGTGTTTAATCTTTTGGGTCCTTTAGTTAACCCTTTGCGTCCTCAAGGTCAAGTTATAGGAGTGTATAATTCTACTTTAGTAGAAACTGTCACTCAAGCTTTAGGAATATTGGGAGTAGAATCTGCGATCGCTCTCCACGGTAGAGAAAAACTTGATGAAGCTGGTTTAGGAGATATTACAGATATAGCTATTTTATCGAATGGTAAGGTACGAATGACAACAGTTAACCCCCAAGATTTAGGCTTAAATTCGGCGCCAATAAGTGCTTTACAGGGTGGAGATGTAGAAAAAAATGCTGAAATTTTGCAGAATGTTCTCCAGGGTAAAGGAACCGCTGCACAGACAGATGTAGTCGCTTTGAATAGTTCCCTGGCACTACAGGTAGCAGGTGTTGTACCACTAGAAGCTCATGCAGAAGGTATTGCCAAAGCTAAAGATATTCTCCAGAGTGGAGCAGCTTGGTTAAAGTTGGAACAGTTAGTTAAGTTCTTATGAATCTGCAAAATTTCTCGATCTAAAAGGCTTTGTTGTATAAAAGTAGCGATAGAACATCTGTTCCGCTTTTGCTGCGCGACATGAAAGTCGAAGGGAGGGAGTGTGGGGAGTGTGGGGAGTGTGGGGAGTTTAAGGAGTAGGGAAGGAAAGATGTCTTAGTTAGAGGTGCATTGAAGGTATATTAGGGTATTTTCAACCTTTTTCTTGTATTGCCGCGCTTCCCACAGACAACTAACTCAGCTCCTCAAAAATTTTTACAAAGGTAAAAATACCAAATGGCTTCTATCGCTCTCTTTCCTAAGTTTATGTTTGATTCATCTACTGATAAATCTCTTGATATATTTATCGTTTTTTTACCGAATAATTAATAGTTAATAATTAAATAGTTCAGCTTTATTAGCCTCCCACCATAGGGAAAAACAAGTTCTAGGATATTTCCTTATATTCAATTTTCTTACTGTTTTAACCAAAGGTAATTATCAATTATAAATTATCCATTATCCATTAATGAAGTCTGGTTGATGATGAATTTAAAATCCCGACACAATTACATCAAATGGTGCTTTTAGATGAATTTTATTTACCCATTCTGGTAAACTATAATCTTGATTTATAAATTCTAAATCAGCTTGATAACCAGCAGAAATATTACTTTAGTTTATGTTTGATTCATCTACTGATAAATCTCTTGATATATTTATCGTTTTTTTACCGAATAATTAATAGTTAATAATTAAATAGTTCAGCTTTATTAGCCTCCCACCATAGGGAAAAACAAGTTCTAGGATATTTCCTTATATTCAATTTTCTTACTGTTTTAACCAAAGGTAATTATCAATTATAAATTATCCATTATCCATTAATGAAGTCTGGTTGATGATGAATTTAAAATCCCGACACAATTACATCAAATGGTGCTTTTAGATGAATTTTATTTA
>NZ_JAAHGT010000882.1:0-1190 GCF_010672385.1 Okeania sp. SIO2F4 | reverse complement strand
ACTGTTTTAACCAAAGGTAATTATCAATTATAAATTATCCATTATCCATTAATGAAGTCTGGTTGATGATGAATTTAAAATCCCGACACAATTACATCAAATGGTGCTTTTAGATGAATTTTATTTATCCATTCTTATCCATTCTGGTAAACTATAATCTTGATTTATAAATTCTAAATCAGCTTGATAACCAGCATAAATATTACTTTTTGCAGCTTCAATCATTGTCTCTGAAAAGTCTAAAAATACTCCTTGAGAATCAGGGTCTTGACTGAGAATAGCCTGACCTAAAATACCACCACCACAACCTAAATCTAAAAAGTTATTCACTTGTGGTCTAGCCATCTGAATAATCCTCAATATAATCTCAATTTGTTCAGTAGCTAGAGGAATTGCACTTCTTACACCAGAAAGATATTTTTGTGAAAGTTATGCTGTTTTCCAGACTTGATAATCATTGTTCATTTTTCAAATTTCTAATATTCCTTAAATTAAGTCGGTGTAAACATTTAGTTTGCTTCTAGTACTAAACACATTAAACAGCTTAAGTTAAATTTAGATTTCATCTGAATTCATAGTAAGAGAAGAGGAAAAATATAGACTTTTTTTAGCATTCTTTGTTCTTGATTATTACTCTACTATGATCGCCGGATTTAGTATGACACCAGAAAGATATTTTTGTGAAAATTCTACTGTTTTCCAGACTCGATAATTATTGTTCATTTTTCAGATTTTTCCGTATATAAAATTATCTAAACATGATGCTTCTAACTACTAGAACGTGCCCTTAACTCTACTACATCTGCCTTAATTGTCATATCATAGTTACCAAAAAAATTTTGCCCCAGTAGTCCTAATTCTTTATTTGGAGGAGCGATCGCAATGTTAAACTGATTAATTGTCAGACCTCCCGCAGAAATAGAACTAACTATGCCAACTCCTAGTTCTACATTTTTGCCATCAGCTAAAGTAAAACTTCTTTTGTTAAAGGGTATAACTTTGAGAACTTTTGCCATTTCTTGAGTAATTAAAGTAGAACTAGCACCAGTATCTAGAATCATTTCATAAGTTTGATTACCATTAAAAGTAACATCAATTACAGGACTACCACCGCGACGACTTTTAATAGGTATTTGGTATATTCCTGCTGCAGTACTAGAAGTTGATACTTGTTCTGATAATTCTTCTGG
>NZ_JAAHGT010000881.1 GCF_010672385.1 Okeania sp. SIO2F4 | reverse complement strand
AAATATCCGGCAAGAACAGTACCCGTTCGCCTTCTACCACTGGTGCAATGAATTGCAACTGCACGATCTTGACTATCAATAAAATCCTGTAATTTTTGCATTTGTTCTAGAGTTGGTGCAGTTCCACCTTTAATTGGTAACCACAGGTGAGGTAAATTAGCTTGCTCATAAAGTTCTAAATTGGAAGGGTCATCCATCACAGAGACTATTGCCCCAATACCTAATTTTTGTAATTCTGGCAACTCTTCTGCTGTTGGTTTCCGAACTCCTGCTAACTTACTTGGAATCACCCACCACAAATTTTCTGCTATTGGTTGAATTATTTGTTTTTCCATTGTTACCTTTTCTTGTTTTTCTAGAAATTTTTACGTTCGCTATAGCGGTCTGTTAAATAATCAATCTTGTCTCGCAATAATAGTGTAAATTTGTACAATTCTTCCATAACATCAAAAACGCGATCGCGATAGGGCGAATCTTTCATAGTGCCATCTTCGTTAAATTCTTGGTAAGCTTTGGCCACAGAAGACTGGTTAGGAATAGTAAACATCCGCATCCATCGACCCAAAATTCGCATAGTATTAAGTGCATTAAATGACTGGGAACCTCCACTAACTTGCATCAGTGCTAGAGTTTTTCCTTGAGTTGGGCGAACTGAACCGACACTTAATGGAATCCAATCAATTTGATTTTTGAGAATACCTGTAATATTACCATGCATCTCTGGTGAAGACCAAACTTGACCCTCAGACCATTGACTTAATTCAAGCAATTCTTGAACTTTTGGATGAGAATCTTCTACTCGCCCTCGTAATGGTAGATCGTGAGGATGAAAGAATTTAACTTCTGCCCCCATTTCTGTAATAATTCGTGCAGCTTCTTCGGCTAACAAACGACTGTAGGAACGTTCGCGCAAAGAACCATATAGAAATAAAATTCTGGGGGGATGCTCAAAATTTTCCATTGCCATTTAAGTGATAAATTTTAATTGAAGTAGCACTCAGCACTCAGCACTCAGCTATTAGCATATTGCAATTCTCTTACCTACTACCTTCTTATTTTTACCGAATAATTAACAATTATTAATTATTAATTAAATAATTCAGCTTACTCTGCCTCCCCTTGGATAGGGGAAAAGCGGTCGGCAAGCGGAGCAGTCCGTTAGGATGGGATGGCGAGGTTTCCGTTCCCTCCGGGACGCTTCGCGAACTTCGAAGCTTTGCGAAGCGCAAACGCTTGCCTCCAATCTCCCCTTGAAAGAAGAAATAATGTTTCCTTATACTCAATTCCCGAGCGGTTTTAACCTTCTTGTAATTATCCATTATCCATTATCCATTATCCATTAATGAATGCCCCATAGATGGAGTATTACAACAACGGGGATCGATTAATGTTGCTTTTTCTGGTTCGCGAGGAAACCAAAAAGCCGTACGTTGGCATACTTTCACCAACATTAACATTACTGGCACTTCTATTAAAACTCCCACTACCGTTGCTAATGCAGCTCCAGAATTTAAGCCAAATAAAGTAACCGCAGTGGCGATCGCTACTTCAAAATGATTACTCGCTCCAATTAAAGCAGCAGGTGCAGCATCTTCGTAATGTAGTTTCATTTTCAAAGCTGCTACATAAGTAATCAAGAAAATAAAATTAGTTTGGATAAAAAGTGGTACTGCTATTAATAATATGTGAAAGGGATTTTCTACAATTAATTCTCCCTTAAAAGCAAATAACAAAACTAAAGTTATCAATAATGCAGCCGTAGAAACAGGACTTAAATATTTGAGAAACTTACGTTCAAACCAAGCTTTTCCTTTATATTTAAAAATCCAGTAACGACTATACATTCCCGCAGCCAAAGGCAAACCAACATAAATTAGCACTGATAAAACAATAGTTTCCCAAGGCACAGTTAAATTATTTGCTGATAATAACCATCGCCCAAGAGGAGCATATAAAAATAACATTGTCAAGGAATTAATTGCCACCATTACTAATGTGTGTCCCTGGTTACTGTAGGAAAGATAACCCCACATTAATACCATTGCCGTACAAGGTGCGATACCGAGTAATATTGTACCAGCAATATAAGAATCGGAGATCGCGACTTCTGTACCGCGTAATATTTCTGTACCTGTTAGGAGCGATCGAAATAACCAACCAAGAAAAAATTGGGCAAATGCTACCATTGTAAAAGGTTTAATTGCCCAATTTACGACTAAAGTTAAGATTACGGGTTTAGGAGCGCGAGCAGCATTTTTAGCTTGGGTAAAATCTATTTTGACCATGATGGGATACATCATAAAAAATAGACAGATAGCAATGGGGATAGATACTTGATAAATGCTCATAGCATCTAATGTTTTGGCAACACCAGGAAATATTTTCCCCAAAGCTATACCTGCAAAAATGCACAATGCGACCCAGATAGTGAGATATTTTTCAAAGAAACTAAGTTTACTGCCTGCTTGTACCGCAGATGTATTAACTTGAGGTAAATTTGTAGTCATAATTTGATTTGTGTAATTAATATTCTAATAGACATCTCCAAAAATAAAAAATGAAATCAATTCAAGATATGAAATAAACCATTTCATTCCCTATTCCCTATTGCCTATTCCCTATTCCCTGACTTCTGCAAGAAGTCTAATATTCTGTTCGTTTCGTGAGAACTTCATAAATAGTTAAGTTGAGCTGTGCTTCCCCACCAAACACAGTTCCTACTTTTGTTTTGTGATAGTTGCGGTAAAGTTTCATATAGCTCGCTTCCCCAAAGGCAACGTAACCTACAGAATTAACAGCTTTTTGAGCATTGTTCATGTAAAATTCAATGAATTCATTCATTAATGGGTTATTCTGTGCTGATACCGCATTGACATAAATAAATAGCGGTCTAGCTAGGGGTTGATACTTTGCCTGTTCTACTGCTGTTTTGTTGGGAACAATTGCGCCATTACCGTTATCAACAGCTAGAGCTTTTAATTTGTCTTGATGCTCTATATAATAGGCGTAACCAAAATAACCTAAAGCATTAGGGTCGTTGCTAACTCCTTGTGCTAGCACCTCGTCGTCTTCACTAGCTATGTAGTCGCTACGAGTAGCTTTCTCTGCTCCGACGATAGCTTCACTAAAATAGTCATAAGTTCCAGAGTCAGCACCAGGACCAAATAGCACTAATGGTTTATCTGGCCATGAAGAGCGCACTTGATTCCATTTGGTAATTTTTCTTTGGGCTTGAGATTCCCACATTTTGGCTAACTCAGACACAGTAATATCTTGAGCCCAACTATTTGCCTGGTTAACAACGATGGTTAGAGCGTCGAAGCCAATAGGTAGTTCTATATAGGATATTTTGTTTTGCTTGCAAGCTTCCATCTCGTCTTTAAGTATGGGGCGCGAAGCATTATTAATATCTGTTTCTCCAGCACAGAACTTTTGAAACCCTCCACCTGTACCGGAAAAACTGGCACTGACTTCTACATCAGGCTTGTCGGTGGCATTGAATTTTTCGACAATTTTTTGGGTGATGGGGTATACAGTGCTAGAGCCATCAATTTTTATCGGTTGTTGTTTTACCTGGCTGGAACCACAAGCAGCTAGCATTACTGCTACTCCAATGGTGAGGGTCTTTTTCTTCAAACCTTTCACCAGGACTTGTAGGTTTTCTTTCATGCTGTCATTTCAAGAAAATTTGATTTATTGGATAAAATTAATATAACAAAAAAATTTGATATGTCAAGAATTTTGTGGAAGTCCAAACTTAAAAGTCAATAGACTTTTTGCCAGAGTAGGGAACAGGTATGGAGGGAATAGGGAAGAGGGAATATATTTTGACGCCAAAGATACGAAAAATGATTTTGTCAGAGACTTTTACAACTATAGCTGATGTTCAATAAAGACCAAGTTTATTTTCTGGAGATATCTAATCATCAAGAAGCAGCAGTAGAGGTTTTGTTAAATTTGTCTGCAAACAACTCTGAGTTCAGCTATAACTTCATCAATACTTTGATAACGCTTTCTCCAATCATACAACACCATTTTATCCAGAACCCGACCTAAATCATCACTCACATTAACTTGATTTTTCCAAATAATTTC
>NZ_JAAHGT010000880.1 GCF_010672385.1 Okeania sp. SIO2F4 | reverse complement strand
AGAAGAGCTAACGCACTACACCTCATTCATTCTCAATAAGAGTTTGATTTTAGTTGAAGTATTCTTCAGTTCCCGAACGCAAATTCGTCTCTATATATAGCTTTCAACTAGCTTGTCACCCCGTGAGGGTATCAATATTCAATTTTGTCAACCCGCCCCCTAAATATGACAATGTATATTTTTAGTTGAATAAAAAGTCATGCTTAGGTACAAGCAAATCCCACTGATTAAATTGTACCATGATTTTTTGGCCGATGCAAGGAGAAATTCTTTTCACCGCCGACTTTTTTGGGTAGCTCCACAAAATGCAGATGTATATCCATAAGATTGAGCGATCGCTACACCGAAACAAAACACCGAAACAAACTTCTATCGCCGACTTTACTGATAATTAAAAAATTTCCACTTTGTAGGTTGGGTTGAGGAAATGTTAGTGTTTGCGCAACACATCTACAAGTCTTTGTTTGTAGTTTTGATCTAGCCCTAATATCAAATCCGGTTGAATACTTATTATATAGTTGGGGGTGAGGAGTAGGGGAGATTGAAGCCTTGAAGTAATTATAGAATTATCAACATATATTATATAACCGGATTATATATAAGATAAATATTTCAGGGGCTAAAGCCCAACTACGAGCTTATATTTTACTTGAATAAAAAGTCATGCGTAGGTACGAGTAACTCCCAATGATTACATACTACCATGATTTTTTGGCCGATGCAAGGGTAAAATCCTTTCGTCGCCGACTTTTTTTTGGTAGCTTCAGAGAATGAGACCTCTCCCCCAACCCCTCTCCTAGGAGGAGAGGGGAGAAATTCTTGCTCCCCCAACGCTAGCAGGGAAGAGGGTTGGGGGGTTAGGTCATATAATCAATCCGTACATCCGTGGCAAAATCCTTGTCTTGCCCTGACTTTTTTGGAGCTTCACAGAATAAGACAATCTAACTTCTGACTTCTAACTTCTGACTTCTAACTTCATTTAGTTCTCCCGCCATCGCATACTACACGAAAACCAGTATGGAAGTAGTGCTTGTCGCGCCAAGTGTTGAGGTTGCGAGAAGCGGAACGGCATCGATTTGGAATGTCGTTCCAGGAACCGCCCCGCAGCGGTGAACGATTATTATCTCCCCCAGTTTCCCAAGCACTTCCATCAGTAGGCGAACCTTCATAATTTCTGTGCCAAACATCCTGACACCATTCCCAGACATTGCCGTGCATATCGTACAAACCAAAATTATTGGGAGGAAAAATTCCCACATCTGTTGTTTCTTCTCGATATTCTCCTTTCGGTGCATCAGCATAAGTATAAATGCCACGATAATTAACTAACTCAGACGTTATAGTTTCGCCAAAATAAAAAGGTGTTGTTGTTCCTGCTCTACAAGCATATTCCCACTGACTCTCACTCGGTAAACTATATTTTTTACCTGTTATTTGCGAGAGTTTCTCACAAAATTCTATAGCGTTGTTCCAATTTACTGCTTCTACAGGGCGACTTGCACCTTTAAACTTAGAAGGATTATTTCCCATAACTGCTTGCCATTGTGCTTGAGTGACTGGATACTTACCCATGAAAAATTCTGGCACATCTACATAATGTTGCGGACTTTCATAATCCAATCTTCCTACTTCTGTCTCTGGAGACCCCATGAGAAATCTACCTGAGGGAATTTTTACCATTTCCAGGGAGACTCCATTACCGAGGTTTTCTGTCATTACTTGTGCTTGAGCTTGACGGCGACTTATTATTTCTCCTTTTGCATTAACTGTGACTGTCTCAAATTTCTGAATGGAAGTATTTTGTTGTGGTGGAGGGGGAGGTGCTGGTGTTGCTTCTGGAGAAGATACATTTTCTGGAGTTGTTTCTGGTGAAGGTTTAGGAGATGGATCTGTTTTTAGTTTTAAAAATTTATTCCACCACTCTCTACTTAATATTGCTGCGACAAACCCACTTCCTACTAAACCTCCTAATATCAATATTTGTCTTCTAGTTTTATTAGGTTGGGGTTGGGTTTGAGTTTTAGGTATAGATGGAATTGTTGGTTGTGGTGGAGTTTGAATATTTAATGCTTCTAATACTTCTGTGGCATTTTGATAACGCTCTCGAAAATACTCCCGCACCATCTTATCTAATATATTTGCCAGACGGTTACTTACTTGTGCTTCATTTCGCCAGATTATATTTCCTGTATCTTGGTCTGTAGGGAAGGTTCCTGGGTTTTGACCAGTTAGTGCTTTTATTCCTACCATCCCCACTGCATAAATATCACTGCTCAGTTTTGGTTTGCCGTTACTTTGTTCATCTGGCATATAACCAGGAGTACCGACTCCGATGGTTAAGGTAGTTGCCCCTTGTTGGTTAGTGGTCAATGCACCAATTTCTTTTACTGCACCGAAGTCTATCAATACTATTTTGTTGTCTGATTTACGACGCATCAAGTTTTGGGGTTTGATGTCTCGGTGAATTATATTATTTTGATGAGCTACTGCTAATGCTGATAATATTCCTTTGAGTAAGGCAATGGTATAAGACTCGCTTAATTTTTTTCCTGGGGTTAGTTCTTTACTTATATCTTGCCCTTCTATATATTCTTGTACTAGGTAAAATTCTGTTCCTTCTTGGAAGTGAGCAAATAATTTTGGTATTTGCTCTGAGTCTTCCCCTAATTTGTATAAAGTATTTGCCTCTCTATCAAATAACCTTTGAGCAATAGCTAAAACTTCTGGGTCTGAACTTTTTGGTGATAGATGTTTAACTACACATTTCGGTTTTCCTGGTAAGTCTAAGTCTTCAGCTAAGTAGGTATCTCCGAATCCTCCACTTCCGAGCAACTGAATAATTTTGTAGTGATTTCTCAGGATTTTTCCTGGCTGCATGATTTTTTCAGATATCAGACTTCCTCTTTCCAGTTATCAGTTACCAGTTACCAGTTATCGATTATCAGACTTCCTCCCATATCGCCTAGTAGGGAAATAGGTTTTTTTGGCCGAATTTATTTGAGTATATATGAGCGCACCTTCTCCATTATACTTATAATACCATGTCAAGTTCTTTTGTCAACCGCCCATTTTCAGTTATCAGTTGTTGATGTCTGTGTTGGTGTTGATGGGTTAACTATTATTGTGGTTTCTGCTGTTGATGTCTGTCTTGGTGCTGATGGGTTAACTATTATTGTGGTTTCTGGTGTTGATGTCTGTCTTGGTATTAGTGGGTTAACTATTATTGTGGTTTCTGCTGTTGATGTCTGTTTTGGTGGTATTAATGGCACTATATCATCTAATGCTTCTGTGGCATTTTTATAACGCTGTCGAAAATACTCCCGTACCATCCTATCTAATATATTTGCCAGACTATCGCTCACTTGTGCCTCATTTCGCCAGATAATATTTCCTGTATTTTTATTTCTGGAGAAACTTCTTGGGTCTTTTCCTGTGAGAGCTTTTATTCCTAGTATCCCTACTGCATAAATATCGCTACTTAGTTTTGGTTTACCATTACTTTGTTCATTTGGCATATAACCTACAGTTCCCACAGGTACAGTTAAAGTAGTTGACCCTTGTTCATCAACTGTCAATACTTTAATTTCTTTTACTGCACCAAAGTCTATCAATACTATTTTGTTGTCCGACTTTCGACGCATCAAGTTTTGGGGTTTGATGTCTCGGTGAATTATATTATTTTGATGAGCTACTGCTAATGCTGATAATATTCCTTTGAGTAAGGCAATGGTATAAGACTCGCTTAATTTTTTCCCTGGGGTTAGTTCTTTACTTATATCTTGCCCTTCTATATATTCTTGTACTAGGTAAAATTCTGTTCTTTCTTGGAAGTGAGCAAATAATTTTGGTATTTGGTCTGAGTCTTTGCCTAATTTGTATAAGGTCTTTGCTTCTCTCTCAAACAATTTTTGAGCAATTGTCAAAACTACTGGGTCTGAGCTTTTAGGTTTGAGGTGTTTGACTACGCATTTCGGATTTCCTGGTAAGTCTAAGTCTTCAGCTAAGTAGGTATCCCCGAAAACTCCACTTCCGAGCGACTGAATAATTTTGTAGCGTTGTCTCAGGATTTTTCCAGACTGCACCATTTCAGTTATCAGTTA
>NZ_JAAHGT010000088.1 GCF_010672385.1 Okeania sp. SIO2F4 | reverse complement strand
TTTCTTCTCTCTTGGGAGATTGGAGGCAAGCGTTTGCGCTTCGCAAAGCTTCGAAGTTCGCGTAGCGTCCCGGAGGGAACGGAGACCTCGCCATCCCATCCTAACGGACTGCTCCGCTTTCCGACCGCTGTCTTGGTCGATTGGAGGCCAGCGAGGAGACCTCGGCATCCCATCCTGACGGAATGCTCCGTAAACGACCGCTTTTTTCTCCACGGCGAGTGAGAGGCTTTATACCTTTATTTTTCGGTAAGGTTTTTATACACAAATAAAATAGGGCTGCTATATACATTTTTGATGCTAAAGGTTCTGCCTGTCTATATTTAATCCTATTTTCGGGCACTGTTTTGTCTAATTCCAAATTGATAAATGTTAGCTACAAATACTTGTTTTTTTTTAGTATTCAGTAGCCAATAGAAATAGCTATTATTATCATTTTTTACTCAGAAATAATTTGATTCTATCCAATAGATATAGCAATTCCCAAAAAGCGTGAGGTACAAAATTTTAGGTTTGAAGGAACAGGGAATAAAAAGACAAAAAGATAACTGTACCTCATGACCTTGGCAAAGGGTATATCTGACTTAAATAATTTTACTTGACCAAATGATTCTAAGCATTCAGCTATTAGCAGTCAGCTTTCAGCTTTTTAATAAACTATGTGGTTCGATAGACTATTAAGGTTTACTAATGGACTTTTATCCATACTTTTAATTCTTTGAAATTTCTCAATTACTTTAAAAGTAATAAAGTTGTTAACGCAGTTCCTCGGCAGGAGGCTACCTAATAGCTGACCGCTGAATACTTACAAATGATTTATAATATTATTTTTGAAAATTAGTATAGTACCAATACTCAAAAATTTTCCAATACTTGAACAGTTTATAAGTTCGTCAAATCAAGCTTTTAAGCGTGGTAAGACTTTTGATAAATACTATAAGTCTAGTTAAGAGAATATTTGTCAAGGAAATATCAAAAGTTGAATATCACCATTAATCTAAATTAATGACTAATAGCAAAAGTCCTTGCTCTTTGAGAAGTAGCTATATTTTAGTCAATACTTGAGGACTATTTTCTAGTGACCGAAAAATTTGGGTAGTTACGCCTCCTCTTTTAAGGGGATAAAAAAAGAATATTCCGTATTTCAAGCCTCCCTATTGCAGGAGGTACTGATAACTGATAACTGATAACTGATAACTGAAATGACTAATAGTTCTCTATTCTTGCCTATCTCCTACTCCCTATTCCCTTCTTTAATTCCCTTTTTTAGATTCACTGATACATTTAGTTTCTAAGTAGGTGGACAAAATTATTCGTGTATTCACCTGCTCAACTATATCTCTTTTGCCTTTTGCCTATCTCTCCCAATTACAACAGTTTTCGAAGTTATGAGGTACAGTTGTTTTTCTTCTTTTCTATTCCCTGTTCCCTGTTCCCTCAAACCTAAAGTCTTGTACCTCATAACAAGAGAAAACGCTGTAATTTGACTTTCAGTTTTCCAACAGGTCTAATGTTGTAAGTGACTTTTTTTAATCTACCATGGCAACAATTAACGATAATTACCTCAAACTCAAAGCAGGATACCTATTCCCAGAAATAGCTAGACGTGTTAATACTTTTGCTGAAGCACACCCGGAGGCCCAGATTATTAAATTGGGTATTGGGGATGTGACCGAACCATTGCCAGAAGCTTGTCGTCAGGCCATGATTAAAGCTGTGGAAGAAATGGGCGATCGCTCAACTTTTAAGGGTTATGGCCCAGAACAGGGTTATGGTTGGTTGCGGGAAAAGATTGCGACTCAAGATTTCCAAGCTAGGGGATGTGATATTGATGCCTCGGAAATTTTCATTTCTGATGGGTCGAAGTGTGATAGTGGTAATATTTTGGAAATTTTTGGCAATAATAATACTATTGCTGTAACAGATCCAGTATACCCGGTGTATGTAGATACTAATGTAATGGCAGGTAATACTGGAAATGTGAATGATAAAGGAGAATATGAGGGTTTAGTTTATTTACCAATAACAGCAGAAAATAATTTTATTGCTGAAATTCCTACTCAAAAGGTAGATTTGATTTATTTGTGTTTTCCCAATAACCCCACTGGTGCGACGGCAACTAAAGAATATTTGCAAGCATGGGTAAATTATGCCAAAGCAAATGACGCCATTATTTTATTCGATGCTGCTTACGAAGCTTTTATTACCGATGCGAGTCTTCCCCATTCTATTTATGAGATAGAAGGAGCAAGAGAATGCGCGATCGAATTTCGCTCCTTTTCTAAGAATGCTGGTTTTACTGGTACCCGTTGCGCGCTGACTGTCATACCCAAAACTCTCAAAGGGAAAGCTGCTGATGGTAGCGATGTAGAATTATGGAAATTGTGGAACCGTCGTCACTCTACTAAATTTAATGGAGTTTCTTATATTGTGCAGCGGGGTGCAGAAGCAGTTTACTCTGAGGAAGGGAAAGCGCAAGTTAGAGCATTGATAGAATTTTATTTAGAGAATGCGAAAATTATTTGCTCCCAGTTACAAGCAGCAGGGTTAACTGTTTATGGTGGAGTGAACGCGCCTTATGTTTGGGTGCAAACTCCCACAGGTTTGTCGAGTTGGGATTTCTTTGATAAGCTGTTGCAAAATTGTAATGTTGTCGGTACACCGGGTTCAGGTTTCGGCGCTGCAGGTGAAGGTTACTTCCGCATTTCCGCTTTTAATAGTCGGGAAAATGTCAACGAAGCGATGAAACGGATAACTGAGAAATTTAAGGTTTAGACAGGCGATCGCTCAGAACCAGGTTGATCTTAGAAATTTCCCGAAAAAGAATAATTATGGCAATCGACCAGGGTTTTATTTCGAGCGCTCGTTATTAATTAGACAGAAACCGGGTCGATCTAAGAAATTTCCAGAAATGGCAATAAACCCGGTTTCTTATTTCTTGAAGTCTCGATATTCTGTGGTAAATCAAGTTTATTTGTTCACCCTAAAAGTGAGTTTTTGCGCGGATGGGTAGCTGTTTGGCAGAAGGCAGGGAAAAAATGGGGTTCAAGTTGTTTGTGGGTAATGGTTTGAGGGTTGTAGATAGAAGGAGGCGATCCGCGCAAATATTGAAAGCTTTGTTGGGTAAGAGATTGAGGATTTTTTCTTGGGAGAAATCTTGCTTTTTTTTGATGTTTTATCGTATTATGAAGTCGATCCTCGCAATTGAGGCTCAGAGATTATATTTGGTAAGGGTTCTAGAACCCTGTGGCTTCCCACCTCACGGGGTGAAGTGGAATTAATGGAAACTAATTGCTCTAGTTTTGCCTCCTGATCAATGGAAAGTGCTTCCCACCTCACGGGGTGAAGTGGAATTAATGGAAACATTCATTTTGGTGTGAAATACCCAAAAACTATAAGCTTCCCACCTCACGGGGTGAAGTGGAATTAATGGAAACATATCCGTATTTGTAATTAGAGATAAAAGTAATAAGTAAGGTAGGCAAATATCACAAATTTTACTGTTGATATAGCTTCGTTTAATAATTCTGGATGACCTACAGCAAATACTCAGTAGAGGCGAAGAGCGAATCGCCCCTTCCCTATTTCTTGGGAACTACAAACCAGGATATGAAAACTATGGCAACCTATTTAAAATTATCGGCGAACTTCCTCACAATAGTTGTTTTATTCTCAACAGTTGGGAACCACCTTTGGAAATTTTCAACTTTACAGATAATGACTCACCAGTACGTTTATTTCAGTTAACTGGTTTAACAGAAAAAGAAGCGCGTGAAATGCTCAAAAATAGAGAATTATTGGATGAGGAAAAATGGCAAGAGTTGATAAATTTCTATCAAGGTAATCCCCAATGGTTAGAATTAGTAGGAGAGACAATTAAAAATTTATTTGGCGGGAGTGTAGCTCAATATTTAAGTTATCAACCGCTATTTTTATCAGATTTTTCCCATCATTAAATCTTTTCATCCATCCCTAGTCAGCGGAAAACCACAAACATTTTCATTGTATGAAGCTCCTGAAAAAAATCGGCGCGTCAAAGGATATTTGGTTGCATCCTGATAATTTTTGTGATAAGCTAAAGATTAACTGGGGTTGTTCGCCTATATACATGATTTTTTATTCAACAAAAATAGGGAGCTTAATATAAACTATAGCTGTAGCAGGCAAGATGCCTGGATACAAATTTTGCCAAAAGTATTGTTTATGAAACCATTAATATTAGATATTTTTTCCGGTGCAGGTGGATTTAGCCTTGGTTTTAAGTGGGCGGGTTGTCAAATTATTGGTGGGATAGAAATAGATAAATGGGCATCAGAAACCTTTGCTTATAATCATCCAGATGCAGTTGTGATCAATCAAGATATTACGACTATTACTAATAGAGATATTGCAGCAATTTGGGCTAATAAAAAACCACAAATTATCCTCAGTAGTCCTCCTTGTCAAGGGTATTCTATTTGTAATAAAAATGCTGGAGACCCTAAAGACCCCAGAAATAACCTTTTTAGAGAATTAATCAGAATAGCTAAAGTTTTTGATCCAGAAATATTAATTATGGAAAACGTACCCAACCTAATTAAATTTCGGACTCATTCTCAAATCAAAGTAATCGACATTATTGAACAAGAATTTAAAAAGATTGGATATAACGTCTACATAAATATATTAGAAGTCACAGCATACGGCGTGCCTCAAATCAGAAAACGTTTATTTATTATTGCCTCAAAACGGGAACTAGAAAATCCTTTTCCCTCACCAACTCATGGAATATTAACTAACCAGCAAATATCTTTATTTGAAGAAAAATTAAAGTTTTGTCCGACATTATGGGATGCTATTTCTGATTTACCTCAATTAGAAGCTGGTGAAGGAAAAGAAGAGTCAAATTATTTAAAACAGCCTTTGAATGAATATCAAAAATTGTTGAGAAATGGCAATAAAATTCTGTTTAATCACAAAGCAATGAATCATACTAAAAGAATGGTAGAAAGATTTGCCACAATGAGTTGGGGAAGTTCTGGAAAAGATGTACCAAAACATTTACAACCACGCCAAAGGAACTCCACAGAAATAGCTCAAAAAATCTACGACCAAAATAATAGAAGACTCCATCCAGATAAACCATGCCATACAATTCCAGCGTCATTTTATGCTAATTTTGTTCACCCTTATCAACATAGAAATTTCACAGCTAGAGAAGGTGCAAGAATACAATCATTTCCAGATAGTTTTAAATTTATGGGTAAACCAACAGTTGTTAGTCATAAACTACTATCTAGAGAAGGTCGTTTAGCAGAAAAACATTTATGTCAATACAATCAAATTGGAAATGCCGTTCCTCCTTTATTAGCTAAAGCTATTGCCGATAATATCTTAAAACAGTTGTAAAATAGGTAAGCACTCAGCCGTCAGCTATTAGCTATCAGGTATAATTTATTAATTCATTATTTTGGAAGAAGTAATTAGTCTCCAAGAAGTGAAATATGTTTGTGTAGCATAATCCAGGAAATAAAAAGCTTATTACCTAACTTTAGTAAGTCCTGTACGATCAAAAGTTGAAAGCTGAATGCTAATAGCTGAATGCTTACTAAAATAGAGCTAAATCAAATGTATGTTCACGGTCAAAATTTAGAGCAAAAGGAAAATCATAAAACAAAATATAGAGATACAGAATCTCGGAAATATTTGAGAGAAATCAGAGCAAAATATAATGAGTAGAAATTGGCTAATGAACAGCTAATAGGTCCGTTGATTCAAACAACAAAGCAAGATAGTGAGTTGTTAATAAAGCGAGTATAATTATTGAATAAATACAAAGATTTTCTAGAGCAACAACACTATGCTGAAAAATTTGATTCTCGTTCAAATCTCCATTCATCTGTCTTGGAATAATTTATGTATTACCTCTTCAAAGATTTAGTTAGTGAATTTTCATCACAAGCTTTAATTGGAAAATCTCGTACTTTCAAAGATATATTTTTTCGGTCTGAAAATTATCAAGATATGCTCAGTCATCCTCATGCTTTAATTGAACTAAAAGATAATGATTTTGCCATAGGAGTGAGAATTCATGCCAAAATAAATTGTCAGGGTTCCCAAGAATTAGAAAGTCATATTTGGGATGTGCCTGCTGTAGTTATAGAATGCAAAACCTATTTAGATAAAACTATGCTTCAAGATGCAGCAACGGCAGCAGAAAAACTTAAATATAGAAATCCTAATGCTATTTATATTTTAGTCGCAGAATGGCTAAAATTAACAGATGGAGTAAATTTACGAAAATTCAAAATCAACCAAATATATGTGTTAAGAAAACAAAAGAATACAGATAGAGAATTTCGATTTCAAGAAGGGTATGTGAAAAATCCTATATATGGAGATGTGGTAGAGCATTTATTTGTTTATGTTCGAGATTATTTAACTTCTGATTGGGAAGGCGGTATTAATTTTGGTTTGAAGCGTGCTTATTTAATTTAGCTAACTAATCTAGGTTAAGATTAGTGACGTAATTTCTATTTTTTTAGGACTTACACACTAAGAGATTATTTATAGAGGAAATATAAAAAGGAGACAGGGAATTAAGAATTAAGAATTGAGAATTGAGAATTGAGAATTGAGAATTAGGAATTGGGAATTGGGAATTAGAAATTGGGAATTGGGAGGAAGAAATCAAGACAAATATTTGTCACTTTTAAATCTAGGAAGATATGTAATGAAAATCTCTATATCTGCCAGATTTAAATTCTTTGAAGTCTTACTGCTTTGAGATTTTAGTCACTATTTAATTTCTTAATACTTATTTGACAAACAGTCTCTAAAACAAGAAACCGGACTTATTAACGAAAGTTAGCGATCTAAAAAACAATAATCGTAAGCATTCAGCCATCAGTTATTAATAATAGAAGGAAGTAAAAGCAAGCTTTGAAATAGAGAGATAATTAAAAGTTACTGCTAAATTCAAGCTCCTTTAACCTAAAAAATAATTATTCATTATTTGATGAACTGCTGACTGCTAGGAGCTGAATGCTTACCAATAATCATGGTAATAAACTGGGTTTCTGTGTAAGTTATTAAAATTAAATAATAAGGTTGGCAAAAATTTAATTATTAGTATTATGATAAATCAAGTTTTATTTGTCCACAAGATTTTTTTCTAGTAGATTTATACAATTTCATTGCCAATGAATTCTCAACCTTACTTTTACCTAATAACTACATTATTATCCTTAATTAATCCACTGTTAGTAATGCAGGTTAACGCCCAAACCCAACGCATAAAAGTTCCCACTCCTTCCATCTCAGAAGAAGCACAAGAAGTTTGTCCCCCACCTGCATTATCTCGTCTCCAACGCCATACCGTCGCCCCCGGAGAGACGATTGAAAGCATCGCCCAACAATACAACCTAATACCCCCAACCTTATTAGCATTTAATCGAGTGCTACAAAAAGGACAAGCAACCATAGGTACTGAAATTGTCATTCCTCCCTATAACGGTATCGCTGTCAAAGTACCCACTGGTAAAACCTGGAAAAATGTTGCAGAAAATTATAATATCCGCGCTGATGCTTTATATGAAGTAAATGGTTGCCCAGAAACATCAGCTCGACAAACACCAGAAGTAGTTTTTTTACCAGGAGTAAATTGGTCTCCGGGAGGAAAAACACCGCCAAAAACATCTTTATTAACAGGTTATCCTTTACCTTTTGAAGCTAGGGTAATTTTAGGTTATGGTTGGTTGCTACATCCGATTAAAAATAAAGTAGTTTTTCATAGTGGTTTAGATTTAATTGCTGATAGTGGTACATCAGTTTTTTCTATAGGAGAAGGTATTGTGGCATTTGCTGGTAAACAAGGAAATTATGGAAATTTAGTCGTAATTAATCATATTTCTGGCAAACAAACTCGTTATGCTCATTTAGATTATATCAATGTTAAAACTGGTCAAAAAATTGAACAAGCAGAACTTTTAGGCACAGTTGGTCAGACAGGGCAACCTGATTTTGAGGAAGCTCATCTACATTTTGAAATTAGATATAATTCTCCTTTAGGTTGGGTTGCTGAAAATCCCAATTCTTATATGGAAGTTATTTTTAAGTAATTGAAAAAAATTTTGATAACATCAAACTGCTAATGAATATATACAACTATATTTTTAACTAAGTAGATCTCCAATGTGATTCTTTTGTATCAATAAATTATCTCTTCAGTACACCCTAGTTTTGCCGGAGAGGATGACAATTAAGAGTTAGGTGTGCTATAATTTAGTCATATAAATATCTTTGATATTTTTGGGAAATAGTTAGTAAACTTCCTTGAAGCAATGAACTTATAACTGAGGCTCAAAAATATAAAGTACCAGCAATTATGATCAAAATTAGGAGTATAAATATGATAGGCATACCATTTTACTTAATGATATTATGTTTCCTAGCTACTATTATCTGGGAAAAAGTAAAATATAGTTCTGAGCCAGATTCTCAAAGCTAAATTCAAAACTCAGGTAATATACGCTCCTCCACTTGCCATCCACAAAATGAGACAAATGACAATTAGAAGATCCTTATAGATCGTATTCAATCTATAGCTTTAAGCATTTTCCTAGGAAAAACTTAGTCAGACATGACTTCTGACTTCTGACGGCTGTGATTTTCCTTTAATAAGTTGGCCAGTGAAGCGATCGCTCAACTTTTTTTGTTAAATACCCTGACGGAGTTCAATTCCTTAGAAGATAGGATAAAAAATAGTTAGATAGAGTAACAAACTCTCTTCGATCGACTACTAGATTTTGTGGTGAGTTTACTACCATCCCTAATTTTAACAGTAACACTCCTGAGGCTACAGTTCATTAATGGATAATGGATAATGGATAATGGATAATTACCTCAAGGAAAACCTTCAACAATTAATAATTAATAATTAATAATTACCTCTTCTGATAACAGATAGGATTGCCTAAAAGGAATTTTTTTTCTGCTCGAGGGAAGATTTGATTTGGCTAGGTTTCTGATACATTTCACCCTACGGGAAACATAGTTCATTATTTGTAGTGGGGTATCTAGACTAAAATTGTGGGTAAAAAAACTTAACCCCCCAACCCTCCTATCCTCCCTTTGAAATAGGATACAATTTTTCTCTAGTGACAATAAATTGAACCTGTCCCTAAGGGTGGAAGTCAAAAGTCATCCATTAAGATTTTATTGGCTCAAAACAAAGAAAAAAATTCCTTTTAGCCAATCCTCTTCTTATCAATAGCTGATAACACAGTTCCTCTGCAAGAGGCTAGCTAATAGCTGAATGCTGAATGCTTACTAATTTTCATACCTTTTATTTGTATTTATCTAATTAAAATTTATCTGCATTGTAGGCATTTAAGTTTGAGTGAATACTTGTTACCGAGTAATTTCTTAGAAGTATCATAATTTATCAATTTAATCAATCAGTATTTATATCTAATTCAAAATAATAATTTAGCTTTTTTATCAGTAATTCTACTATTGTCCAGAATTAAAATTAATATTATCTCTAAAATATTTACTTCAATCATCACAAAAATAAGAGAAAACACCTAATTTACACAAAATAACCGGATTTAATTTAAAGCCATAGAATAACTTTTTTGTAACCTAAATTTTGATTTAAATAAAAATAAATAAAATAGGGATTTTCTCTGAAATATTTGTTAATATATATAGTCAATTAACCAATACAAAAAGTTATGAGTGAAATAATAATAACCAATCCAACACCAAGTAGTTCATTTACCTTTAACGGTACGACATTTATCACAGCTACTCCAAATCCTGATGAACTAGAGGGAACGTCTGGCAACGATAGTATCAATGCCAAGGGCAGCAATGATCTAGTTAATAGTGGTGATGGCAATGATACTGTAGAAGGCAAAGGTGGGGATGACAGTATAGGCGGTGGTGAAGGGAATGACCGCATACTTGGTAATGTAGGGAATGATTTTCTTGTAGGTGGGTTAGGCAACGACAATGTAGAAGGTGGTGCTGGCGAAGACACAGTAAAAGGTAACGCTGGTAATGACAAGCTCGACGGTGGTAGTGGGGATGACACTATTGAAGGTGGAACGGGTAATGATACCGCCCTAGGGGATACTGGTGCAGACTTCATAGATGGCGGTAGTGGAAATGACAATCTTTCTGGAGACAATGTAGGTCAACCTGGTTTTAGTGATACAGTGCTTGGTGGTAGTGGTGATGACACCCTCTATGGTGGTGCTGGTGCAGATAGTCTTGTGGGTGGTGGGGACAATGACTCCATCCGAGGTGGTCAGGGTAATGATACTATGCGAGGGGGTATAGGTGATGACATCATCGAGGGTATTTCTGGGGAAAACCTAATATTCGCTGGTGAAGGCAACGACACAGTTATAGGTGGTCTAAACAGCGATACTATCTTCGGCGGTGATGGTAATGACTCTCTATTAGGTGGTAATGGTAATGACTCTCTATTAGGTGGAGCAGGTGATGATACTCTCAGAGGAGGTCAGGGTGAAGACACCTTCATTGGTAGTATTGGTAATGACATTATTGATGGTGGCGGTGGAGCAGATGTTTACATCTTTGATGTTAATGCTTCTGTAGGTATTGATACCCTTACCAACTTCCAAAATAATGACATCATTCAGATAGATGAGGATATTATTCTTGGTAATGCTGGAGGCAACATTGTACTAGAGACAGTTACAGACATTAATAATTTCACTCCTAATGGTTCTACTAATGTCGTTTATGACACAAGTGGAGAGCTGTACTTTGTTCAAGATGACAATACAGTACAACAATTCGCATTCCTCCAAGGAGATACTCCTGTAGCAGATGACTTTGAAATCATCTAAAACACTAACAAAAATAATAAATTAATTTTCACAGGGAAGCATCGCAACAGCGCTACGCGCAAGTCAGAAGTCAGAATTCAGAAGTTAAGTGTTATATCGTATATATTTTTTTATCATCAGGTTTTAAGCATTTACCAAAAAAAAAGGTCTAAATCCTCTCCTTTCAAGGGGATGAAAAAAAATCAACTTCAGTATTTCAATCCCAATGCTTCGGTCAGAGGTACTGATAACTGATAACTGATAACTGAAATGACCTCTTTTCTTTATAGAAGTTTCATATCATCTCCGGTAGAACACTTATAATTAGGCTCGTAGTTGGGCTTTAGCCCTCAAATATTTATGTCTGAGCTAAAGCAAAACTACAAACAAAAAATTTATTATAACTAATTATCCAGACATGGTATAAGTCAAAAATTCTGCCAACTAATACCAATTCACTTTAAGGATGTCACAAATAGTTTCAAACTTTAAATGTCAAAGAATTGCCTGAAACTTTTGTGCATGTCAAAGTTTTGAACCTATCAAATCTAGCATTCTGAATTCTAAATTCAGTGAAACGGTATAAGTATCTAGAAAAATTATCTTTAGATTCCCCCGAAAAGGAAGAATATTTACAGAATTACTATATATACTTAGCAAATCAGGGAGAAAAATAATATATGCAAAACGCTCCTGTTATTCAACTAATAGATGAAGCTGAAAATATAGCAATCAAAGGTTCATTGTGCCAGCAAGAAGGCAAATTAGAAGAGGCAATTTTTTACTATCAACAGGCACTGAATGATAATCCAAATTTACAACCAGTTCATTATAATTTAGGTATTGTACTGTATCAACAGGGAGATTTATTAGGAGCATATCAGAGTTATAAAAAAGCAATTGCTCTCGAACCAGATGATGTTAATGCTTATTATAATCTGGGCATTGTCTTGCAAAATCAAGGTTTATTAGCAGCAGCAATTGATAGTTATCAACAAGCAATAAATTTATCAAAAATTGAGAATAGTCACCATTTAGATTCTGTAGTTAATTCTTACAGTAATTGGGGTTGTATTTTTCTGCAGCAGGGTCAAGCTGATGCAGGAATTTCTGTGTTTAAAAAAGCTTTGTTGCTGAAACCAGACGATTTTACTATCCATAATAATATTGGTCAAGCTCTGTTACTGAAAGGTCAACTAGAACAGGCAATAGTTTACTTTGAAAAATCCCTAAAATTAGAACCTCGATTTACCATAGCTCGTCATTATATTGGCAAAGTGTATCAATTTCGGGGATTACATCAAGAAGCGGTTGAATATTTTCAGCAAATCATAGAACTAGAACCAGAAAATATTACGGCTTATACTGAAAGTGGTTATTCTCTCATGGAACAGGGAAAACTGTCGGAAGCAATGACTCATTTACAAACAGCTATTAAGAATAATTCGTTTGTTGAAAGTTATTGTAAATGGGCTGGTTTATTAGCAGAAAGTACAGATGAATTAGACAAAGCGAAAGTAGCTTGTGCAAAGTTTTTAAGAGCGCTACAAAAATATAATTCCCAAAGTTCATCATCTCTGACCGAAATTTCTCAATACTTGGTAGAAACCTACTTACATTTAGGGAATGTCTCTGCCGAATATGGCAGTCATAACCAAGCGGAGTTTTACTATAAAAAAGTTTTAGATATTCAACCAGTAGCAGCAGAGTATTATGTCAAGCTAGGTAATAGTTTAGTTGAGCAAAATCGGATAAATTCGGCAATTATTATTTATCATTTGGGATTGGCTATTTATCCTAATAATCCGCAAATATCAGAGAATTTGCAGCGTTTATCAAAATCAAGAAAATCTCATAAGAAGCAGAAGCAATTATCATCTTTCTGTCAGGGATTAAACTGTCAACCATGCTTACAACGAATTTTTCAACAGTTTAATCCTATCCATTTAGGGAGTAGAATTTATAGTTGTTCGGGAAATCCAACAACTACAAATATTCCAGGCAAAAATAACTCATTAAAAATATTAGAACCAGAAACATTTGTAGCAAAATTACCAGAAGGTAGGGCATGGGTTGTACCCCAGAAAAATTCTTGGATGATTTGTAATTCTATAGCAATTATCAATCGAGATAATCAACTTGAAAAAGAACTCTCCCGCGAATATCCAGGTCAGTTACCAGGATGCAAAAATTATGATGGAAATAAACATCGAATTTTTGAATTAGAAGAATTACCAGAATTAGAAAAAATAGATGGTACAGTAGCAGTCTTATCAGGATTATCTGGCAATGTTTATTTTCATTGGATGGTCGATATATTGCCGAGGTTAGAAATCCTGAAAATTCATGGCATAGACTTAGAAGAAATAGATTGGTTTTTAGTTAATAGTTATCAACAGCCATTTCAGAAGGAAAGTTTGAAAATATTAGGCATTCCCGAAGAGAAAATTCTCGAAAGCGATCGCCATCCTTATATTCAGGCAAAACAATTAATTGTGCCTTCATTTCCCGGATATTTAGGTTGGCTACCATCCTGGGGTTTAGAATTTCACCGTCGGATATTTTTAGAGAGAATAAAACAGGAAAGGAAAACCGAAGATAAACCCAGAAATTTTTATCCAGAACGGATATATATAAGTAGAAATAATTCACGATACAGACGAGTTTTCAATGAAGAGGAAGTAATCTCGAAGTTAAGTCAACTGGGTTTTGTTTGTATTGAGCCAGAATCAATGACTTTGACAGAACAAATAGACATATTTGCTCATGCCAAAGTGATTATTGCTGCTCATGGTAGTGGACTGACAAATATTATGTTTTGTCGTCCAGGAACTAAAGTTATAGAATTAGTTTCGCCTAACTATATTAGACATTATTATTGGGCGATTAGCCAACAACTCGGACTTGAGCATTACTATTTAAAAGGAGAGGATTTTACTTGTTATCCTATCCGTCAGTTAATGTATCAAAATCCTCTGACGGAAGATATTATCGTTAATCTTAACTGCTTAGAAAAAGTTCTGAAAATTACTGGGATTATCGAAAATACAAAAATACTCGAAACAGTTTTCAGTGGTAAGGTAAAAGCATCTATTCAGAAATATCAAAAATTAGCTATCGGGGAAAATTTATCTTACCAACGGAGCAACCCACCTATTAAATTGGTAGATAAAAAAATGTCATTAAAAGTTAACTCCCAAGAAATGGCTGCTGAGTTACATCAACGAGCAGAATTATACTTAAAGCAAAAAGAATTAGCATTAGCAAAAACAACCTGTGAGCAAGCATTAAAACATCAACCAGATTATGCACCTGCTTGTAAAACTTTAGGCAATATTCTTCATACTCAAGGTCAATTAGAAACCGCCTGGTATTGGTATACAAAAGCAATAGAATATCAGCCAAATTTTGCCGAAGCTTATGTAAATTTAGGAACATTATCTGTTCAAAAAGAACAGTGGCAAGAAGCGATAAGCTATTATCAAAAAGCTATAGAAATCAAACCAGATTTAGCAGCAGCTTACCGAAACTTAGCCAGAGCTTATGAAAAAATAGGCAACCACACTGAAGCAGCAGAATGTCGTAGACAAGCTTACTGCTTAGAACCTCGTAATCAAAAAATAGATCGACCAAATAAACTCACAAAATCAAAATCAGAATCATCAAATGAACAAACCAAAATAGCAATTCCCAGTGATGCCACAGCTACCTACAAAAGTCTAGGCAAAATGTTGCAATCTCAAGGGCAAATAGAGGCAGCTTGGCAGTCCTATAAAAAAGGTCTTTCTCTACAGCCAAATGACCCAGAAATTTATCTAAATATCGGCAGTTTGTATGCTCAACAGCAACAATGGACAGAAGCAATTGAATGCTATAAAAAATCCATTTATATAAAGCAAAATTATGCCGATGCTTACCGCAAACTAGCTACAGCTTGGACAAAAATTGGCAAGCAAACAGAAGCTTATAATTGTTGGTATCGAGCCTACACTTTAGAACCAGAAAAAGCTACAGCAGAAGAACATTTAATATTAGGCAATACTCTGCTCAGACAAAACATAATTGATAAAGCAATATCCTGTTATTGTCGGGCGATAGAATTAAATCCAAATTTATTAGGAGCTTACGAAAATTTAGGGGAAGCATTAAAGCTGCAAGGAACAAAGAAACCTACCACACCAGTATTTCCTAATCATTGGCAAGATCCAGTAAATTCTCTCAATTTACTAACAGCAGAAAATCATCAAAATAGTCAAGGAATAATTCAACAGGTTAGGGCTGAAAATGCAATTCATATCGTTCAGAAACTCAAAAATTTTGAAAGAGTTGTTAGTGACCTAGTAAATACAGTCACATCAGCATTTAATTTAAAAAATGACTTCTCAGACAATTATCTAGAATCATCCTTATCTCTGTTAGAAAATAATCAGCCTCAGCTCAATGGAAATTTTACAGGAATTATCCAAACTGTACATCCCAATCAACCTCTAACCGTCGAACCAGATTTAACTAATATTTATTGGAATCTCAAGGGAGAAAAAACTGTTCTAAATACTCCAACACAAAATAACAATCATCAGATTATCCACTCTGGTTTAAAAGCAGACAAAATTCCTCAAATAAATCAGACAACACCAATAAATTTAAAATCTGCTTTACCAGCTAATGGTACGGTAAATATTCCTGAGATTTATATTCAGTCAGCTCAAAAATATTATGAGCAGGGATTGTATGAACAAGCAATTTCCCAATCTCAGCAAGCTATTTCTATCAAAGTAGATGCAGTGGCAGCTTACATAATTATCGGAAATTCTCAGCAAAAAATTGGGCAAATCAAAGAAGCAGAGACAAGTTACCAAATAGCTCTTGAAATTGAGCCAAATAATGCCTTGATTTATAAACTATTAGGAAATTTATATGCTGAACATAAATCTTGGCAGTCAGCAATTGCTTGTTATCAAAAAGCAGTAGCAATTCAACCAAATGTGGCAGATAATTATCGCAAATTAGCCAAAATTTGGACGGAGTTAGGTCAAGCAAAAGCAGCAATAGATTGTTGGTATCAAGCTTACTCTCTAGAACCGAAAAAAGTAACAGCTAACGACCATTTTAATTTAGGAAATAAATTGTATAGACAAGGGCAAATTACTCAGGCAGTATCTTGTTATCAAAACTCTATAGAATTAAATTCTAATTTTCCTACAGTTTACTATAACCTTAGTGTTGCTTTAAAACATCTTGGCAGATTAGATGAGGCAGTTATTTATCACCAAAAAGCCAAGGAAATATGGGCAGATAAAAATCAAGATCGGGACAATTTAAAGGTTGAGATGCATTCTCGTATCTCAACCAAATTACAAATTCCATACCAGAATGGTCATCAACCAAATGTAGCAGAAATAAAACTCGAAAGTCAGAAACCACAGCAGTTATATCAGGCAGTACAAAATGAGAAAAAATATACTCAAAAAGAACAAATCCAAGAAATCTTAAAAGAAGCCAACACTTATTATTTAGAAGGATTATTTGCAGAAGCGATCGCCTCCTGTGAAAGAGCAATTAAAATTAAACCAGACCCAGAAGCTTATCAAATAATGGGGAAAGCTTTTCAAGAGAAAAATCAAGTAGATAATACTATTAATTGTTATCATCAAGCACTGAAAATAAATCCTAACTTAGCTGGTGCTAACTATGACATAGGAAAAATATTAGCAGTGCAGAAAAACTGGAATGAAGCTATTCATTATTATCGCCAAGCTTTATCTTTATTACAGTTAGACTTAGATGCTCAAACATTAATAGGATTAAAACCCGATATTTGGGAAGTGCATCAAAACTTAGGGGATGCTCTACAGGAAATTGGCGAAATAGAAGAAGCTGTGAAAATTTATCGTCAAGCTCTTAATTTACAGCAGTTTTCTAGTTAATATTGTTATTGGGTTTCCTACGTCAACCCAACCTACTAGAGCATCTAAATTTAAAATGTGGGTAAAACTAACCCCCCAACCCCCTTTCCTACAAGGGAAAGGGGGAGTATTCTCCCCTCTCCTACAAGGAGAAGGATTGGTGGAGAGGTCCTCCAGGTTGCTCAAACTTACCCACAATTTTAGTCTAGACGTCCTGCTACGCTTATTACACTATTTTAGCTGTGTCGGTCTGACGTTCCATGGAACGTCCCTACAGGGTTTTTATTGCAACAATATTGTAAGTTTAGACAAATTAAAACTAAATTTATCTCAAAATTATATCACTATTTTACTGTTGATAATTCCTCGGTGAATTTCATAACATAATTCATTTCTACGATTCATTAATCCCCAGACATTAATTCTTTTAATTTGACAACTTTTGACAGTTATTGTTACTCCTTTTTCCGGCCAAGCATAAGGAATATATGGCATCAAATAAAATTAACTTTCATCTAAATATCTCAAGTCAATTTATCCCTTTTCGTCTTGTTCTTTCAGTTCTAATAATCTAAGTTTCTTCACTTCGACTTTCCAGGCATCAAGGGTTTTACTCCGTCTGATATTCACATTCTTTTCCAGAGCTTCCTTCAACTTTTTGATAATTCTTTCTATCGTTTCTTTGCTCATATCTATTGCCCATTGTTTAGAAATTTTTATCGCCACTTTTTTGAAGTTTTTTGGGCTTTATTTGACCCAAAAATCAGGTCAATAACCTCCCCTTTCAAGGCTATGCTTTATAAACATCTTTCTTAACATAAAACGTAGATAAAAAAGAGAAGTTATGTATAAGTCATTTGAAAGGCTTTTTTCTCAGAAAAGTGTATTGAATTAGACATTATGAGTGAGAAATGCACCCCAAGATTCTTACTCCCCCCTCTCCCCCCT
>NZ_JAAHGT010000879.1 GCF_010672385.1 Okeania sp. SIO2F4 | reverse complement strand
CTCTTAGGGCATCAGGGTTTGGTCATCAGTGCGGAATTTAGCCCTGATGGTGAGTTGATAGCTACTGCAAGTCGTGACAAGACAGTGAAACTGTGGAAACCAGACGGCACTCTGGTGAAAACTCTCTCAGGGCATCAGGATGCGGTCAAAAGTGCGGAATTTAGCCCCGATGGTGAGTTGATAGCTACTGTAAGTTATGACGACACAGTAAAACTGTGGAAACCAGACGGCACTCTGGTGAAAACTCTCTTAGGGCATCAGGGTTTGGTCATCAGTGCGGAATTTAGCCCTGATGGTGAGTTGATAGCTACTGCAAGTCGTGACAAGACAGTGAAACTGTGGAAACCAGACGGCACTCTGGTGAAAACTCTCTTAGGGCATCAGGGTTTGGTCATCAGTGCGGAATTTAGCCCTGATGGTGAGTTGATAGCTACTGCAAGTCGTGACGGCACAGTGAAACTGTGGAAACCAGACGGCACTCTGGTGAAAACTCTCTTAGGGCATCAGGGTTTGGTCTACAGTGCCAAGTTTAGCCCCGATGGTGAGTTGATAGCTGCTGTAAGTTATGACGGCACAGTGGAACTGTGGAAACCAGACGGTACTCTGGTGAAAACTCTCTCAGGGCATCAGGCTTGGGTCAACAGTGCGGAATTTAGCCCTGATGGTGAGTTGATAGCTACTGCAAGTGGTGACAAGACAGTCAAACTGTGGAAACGAGACGGTACTCTGGTGAAAACTCTCTCAGGGCATCAGGCTTGGGTCAACAGTGCGGAATTTAGCCCCGATGGTGAGTTGATAGCTACTGCAAGTGGTGACAAGACAGTGAAACTGTGGAATTTTAACATTGATGACTTACTCAAGCATAGTTGCGACTGGGTGCGTGACTATTTGAAAAATAACCCCAATGTGACAGAAGAAGACCGCCGTCTTTGTGACGACATCGACTGAAAATTAACTAAACAGCTTATCTCTGTTAACTTTAGCTGAACAGTCGTTATTACAACCAAAGGGAAACAATCTCCTAAACCCTTGAGATTGCTTCCTTCCACTCCGTTCCAGTCGCAATGACCTACAATCACCTTGCTTTTGACTTTGAAGTTTTGACTTTTGACTTTTGACTTCCCAGGGGCATATTGATTTATGTCACCATCCTGAGATAAATTAAAATAATCAAACTATCTAATACTACCTAAAATGCGCTCTTACTCATTAACTGCTCCTGCCAAAATTAATCTCTATCTGGAAATTATCGGCGATCGCCCAGACAACTATCACGAATTAGCAATGGTCTTGCAAAGCATTAGTCTGGCGGATAAAATAGATATTCGTTCTATCGGTATTGAAAATATTGTGGTGCGATGCAACCATCCTCTAGTTCCCGCAGATGAGGGTAATATTGCTTACCGAGCAGCTTCCCTGATGAGCAAACAATTTCCAGAAGCACTTGTTCGATACGGTGGCATTGAAATTACTATTGATAAACATATTCCTGTGGCAGCAGGGTTAGCAGGAGGTTCCACAAATGCAGCAGCAGTATTAGTTGGTCTAGATTTAATGTGGGAACTGGGTTTAACTCACGGGGAGTTGCAAGAGTTGGGAGCGCAGTTGGGTTCAGATGTTCCTTTCTGTGTCAGTGGGGGAACTGCATTAGCAACTGGGCGAGGTGAAGTGCTTTCTCCACTGCCAAATTTAGACCATATTTATGTAGTTTTGGCTAAGTACAAAAATCTCTCTATTTCTACACCTTGGGCGTATAAAACTTATCGTCAAGAGTTTGGTGATACTTATGTCACCGATGCAGAAAGTCAGGAAAGTAGTAGGCAAAAAGTACATTCTGGACCAATAGTATCAGCGATCGCTCACCACAACCACGCTGAAATTGGCAAGCTATTACATAACGATCTAGAAAAGGTAGCTTTACCAGAATATCCCCAATTATTAAAATTAAGAGAAGCTTTTGCCTCCCAGAATGTATTAGGAGCTATGATGTCTGGGTCAGGACCGACTATGTTTGCTTTAACAGAATCTCAATCTCAAGCAGAGGAAGTTGAGGCAGCAGTAAAAGGGAAAATGGCTGACCCCGATCTAGAATTCTGGATAGCACAGTTTAATTCTAGTGGTATTAGTATTGCACATGAATGAATTTAGAATGCAGAATTTAGAATGAAGTAAGATCATAAAACAAAAAATTGGTTATAACTAATTCAGTAGGTTGGGTTGACGTCAGGAAACCCAACAAAAATAGGTCTACAAAATTACAGAATTTAGAATTCATAATTCAGAAGTAATGTCAAATATCATGTTTGAAATAATTAATACTGTAGGTTGGGTTGACGTCAGGAAACCCAACAAAATTCAGAATTTAGAATTAATAATTCGGAAATGAAATTCAGTATTTCAAGCTTCCTACTTCAGTAGGAGGTACTGATAACTGATAACTGATAACTGAAAAAGCTGATAACTAAAATGACAAATTCAACTTCCAAATCCAACAAAAAATCTACTCCTAAAGTGAACCCTTTACAATGTTTAGCGAGTTCTATAATTTCTGGTGGATTAGCAACACTTGCCTATTTATTAATGAAATCAATTGCTGAGACATTTGCTAGGAAACCGATTATTTCAGATAATGTTTTTGTGGTGAATATGTCTACTGCTGTTCGTACTTTAGTAGTAGGAGTTATTGCTTTTGCCGCCTGTATGTGTGCTATGGTTACTATCGGTTTAATTGCCTTAGCTATACAAACTATAATTCAGGGATTTAGCAATAAAGAAATGCCTCCCAATGAAGGTTGAATTAGAGAAGAGGAAAGAAGGCTTTAGTTATCTAGGATAGAAGGTTGAATTATTGAACAAAAAAGATAAATAATGATAGATATAGCTATCTAAAATAAATTAGAGAAGCTCTTGATTTCAAGCCTCCTACTAAAGTATGAGATACTGTTAACTAATAACTGAAATTACCAATATGTTTGAGAACTGCTAAAACTTGCTCTAGTTCATTTTCTCTGTCAATAGACAAAGCATAAGAACGACCATATATGGGAACATTTGCTTTTTGAAGTTTAACAAAAACAAACTCTCTACCATTAATAAGAAAACCAAACTGTGGCTTATTATTTTGAGAGTCTTTCAACATATAAGCTAAAGCTTGAGGTAAAGCTTCCATAACATCAAACTTGGTACTTTTTGATTCAATAACCAGTATCCAAAGTCTGTTTTGTACAACTAAAATATCTATTCTACCTCTAACAATTAAATCATTATCTTCAGCAGAAATTTCCACAGAAGTTTCTGTTCTTATAGAAAAGGGGGGTTGAAAAAATCCAGCTAAATCTAGTAAGGGCGATAAAATAACCATTTTGACTCCCTCTTCCAATAAAGGGCGACGATTAACTAAGTTAAAATAGTTACTGCGAACTCTTTCTAGACTACGTTTTTCTTCATCGCTTAAAGAAGGTAAATTTTCTTGCCATTCTGGAAAAAATTGGCGATCGGTTGTTAGTTGTAGCCCAAAGTTTTCTTGTAGTTGTTCCAGAGTAATATCTTGAGCTTGAATAGTTTGAACCATAATAAATCATTTCTATTTTCAGAATAATTTATGCTATTTCCTCTTTTTTTTGAAATAGTATTACTTTTTACTTAGCACTTAGAAACTGTTTGTAAACTTATAAAACCTACACTCCGCACGACAAAATGTAGTATAAAAAATAGGAGACAGGAGACAGGAGACAATTATAGTGGTCAATCGGAGTAAGTAATTAAGTATTTATACTTAATATTTTCCTGAGAATCTGACTGCTGAGAAAGGTCAATGAATAGGAGTTATATAGTATAAATACCTACTAAGTTACCGATTTTTCTACTACTTTTAATATTAAAAATTGAAGTACATAATGTGAGATAAAAACCTTTCTCCTACCAGGAGAGAGGCTTTGAAACCCCCATTCCCCTGTAGAGAAGCTATGCTTTATAAACATCTTTCTTAACATAAAATTTGACATGCGTAGACAAGTTATGAATAAGCATTTGAGAGGCTTTTTCCTGAGAAAAGTGTATTGAAAAGTACATTTTTTTAAGAAATTCACCCCAAGATTCTTACTCCCCCCTCTTC
>NZ_JAAHGT010000878.1 GCF_010672385.1 Okeania sp. SIO2F4 | reverse complement strand
TAGAAAACCAAACGATAGTAGTTGAAGACTTGGCAGTAAGAAACATGGTCAAGAACCACAAATTAGCTAGAGCCATATCAGATGCCAATTGGGGAGAGTTGGTCAGGCAATTAGATTACAAAGCTGAATGGTATGGACGGGAACTAATAAAAATTGATAGATATTTTCCTAGTTCTAAGCGTTGCTCTAACTGTGGTCATGTAGTGGAAAAATTACCTCTCAATATTAGAGAGTGGGATTGTCCGAAGTGCGGTAGCCACCATGATCGAGATATCAACGCAAGTATAAATATTTTGGCTGCGGGACTCGCAGTGTCAGTCTGTGGAGCGACCGTAAGACCCGAAGAGAGTAAATCTCGTTTATGCGGGTGCATTGAAGCAGAAAGCCCCTAACAGCGATGCTTGGGAATCCCGCGCTGTCTCGTAGAGCAGCGTCGGGAGGATGTCAATTGCAATACAATAATCTTGGTTTTATTGACAAAAGTTAATTTTTAGCTGGCTTTATGGACTATCTGATATTAGCTAACTGGACTCTAGGTATTATCCTAGGGTTAATGACTTTCTTATTTATCTTCCGAATTGTTCTGACATGGTATCCTCAGGTAAATATCAATCAATTTCCATTTAATTTGATTTTTTGGCCTACGGAACCATTCTTAGCTCCCACGAGAAAAATAGTGCCGCCTCTGGGTGGGGTAGATATTAGCCCCATTATTTGGGTAGGTATTTTCAGCTTACTGCGGGAAATGCTTTTGGGTCAGCAAGGTTTATTGAAAATGATGCTGTAGCTAAAAGTCAAGTTCTCTCCCATTAACTAATTAGGATTTTATTATCTACAGAAGTTGAAAGTTGAATTGCCTAAGCTCCCGATCTTGTGAGTTCTTCAAAAAAATTCTGGAATTTATTTAATTCTCATTCCTACATCGGAGATTAGAAAATTATAAGGTGAGCTTCTCTAAAACAAGGATAGCTGTATCCAAGTTTCTGAATTTTTCTTCTTCTCAGGTTGATTAATATCTTATGCCTCCACATACAGGCAAGATGATACTCACGTTTAAGTAGGTAGGCACAAATAAACTTTAAAACAAAAAGTCTGAAAAAGAACCCAAAAGCAAGTTATCAATGGGTTCTCACCGTTTTGAATCTCCATTGCTATTTTACGGATAATTAAACCCACCTACTTAATAGACTTGTCGCTTTATAACTAGAAAAACTGGCAAACTATTGTCATGTAAGGATTTTAGCTATTCCGGGAACAAAACGCCTGAAATTATTCCTTTGTCTGAATTGGAGCTATTTTTTTCCATCTATTTAGCGACAACTTTTAATGTCTTATTGAAGGAGCTCCCGATTATCGAAACTTTGGCTTTTATAACCTGCGCTCTCCCTCAAGGAAACGTCATATGAGAATACCTATAATGTTGAGGTTTTTCCAAAAATCTTCTAATTTTCTAGTGTAAATGTTGTTTCTGGGCTAGCCACTCTATGCAGCAACCGTAATACTGGAAAGATGGAAGAACCTTGGAGGCTATTGCAATGTTTCCCAGGCAGACATGAAAAGCGTTTGGGGAGCATGACAAACGGAAAGATCATCTGTTAGCCCAGCTACGACCCAGGAGGTAATTATAGAATGGGGGGTGGTGGTACATAGTAATGGAAAATGAAACACCGGGACTGTGGGGAGATCGGGGGATGGGGAGATGGGGAGTGTGGGAAAAATTAAAAAATATATATCCTCACCATTACCATGCAGGACTACCGAATCCGGTGATATAATATATGTTGATAATTCTATAATTAGGAATTAGAACAAATTGACATCCTCCCGACGCTGCACTTGCGTGACAGGGCGGGATTCCCTAACATCAGGCTATAGGGGCTTTCTGCTTAAGACCGCACCTGCCTCCCTTGCCGAACCTATGCATCGGTCTAAAGGCGCGCTCCACAGTACGTCGCCAAGGAGACGGCTCCCCTAGACACTGCTAGCCCAGCAGCCTTATCTTATTGAGCATAGCATACTATTGTAAGAACCGCTCTTATTGATTGGTTTTCCCATCTCTCAGCTCCCCTAATAGCTGCCGCACTTGCTCCGCCTTTCATGTCGGCGACAGCCGAAACGGGAGAGCGCGGGTCAAGGGCCAACGTTGAGATAAAACCGGATAAAATTAATTACGGTCAATATCTTTGAACGGCAGAAACCAGACTTTCCCGGTCTTGTTTAATTTCTTTTCCTTACTTCAATATTCAATCTACCCTACTCCCCTACTCCCCACCCCCAACTATATAATAAGTATTCAACCGAATTTGAGATAAGAGGCAGCAGAAATCCTGCGTTGTGTTTTCGACTGTCGCTGACTTAATTGCGCAGCGATGCCTAACACGGCTTGGGAATCCCGCGGTGTCGGAATCGCCGACCGTCGGGAGTATGCCAAGTTGGGATTATTTTGCTTCTTGCTTCATCATATTTTCAACAAAGTTGGTATAGACTTCCCCACCAATAAATTCTGGAGTCTCTAGAATTCTTTGATGAAAACCTATGGTAGTAGGAACTCCTGTCACCGCACACTCCCTGAGAGCGCGTTTCATCCTCTGAATAGCAGTAGGACGGTCGTGTCCCCAGACTATTAATTTACCAATCAAAGAATCATAATAGGGTGGAATCTCGTAATCTGTATAAACATGAGAATCCATCCTAACTCCCGGACCTCCTGGTGGTAGATATCCACTAATACGACCTGGATGGGGACGAAAATTGTGGTCTGGGTCTTCGGCGTTAATCCGACATTCTATGGCATGACCATTAAAGTTTACCTGTTTTTGGGTTAGTTGTAATTTCTCCCCTTGGGCAATTCTAATTTGTTCGGCAATTAAGTCAAGTCCTGTAATTACTTCTGTGACTGGATGTTCTACTTGAATCCTGGTATTCATCTCCATAAAGTAGAATTGACCAGACTGGTCTAGGAGAAATTCCACTGTACCAGCACCAATATAATTAATAGACTTAGCTGCCTTTACTGCAGCTTCACCCATTTTTTGTCGAAGTTTAGGGTTTAATGCTGCACTTGGAGCCTCTTCGAGTAGCTTTTGATGGCGACGCTGAATTGAACAGTCTCTTTCTCCTAGGTGAATCACATTTCCGTAACTATCTGCCAAAATTTGAAATTCTATGTGACGGGGGCGTTCAATGAATCTTTCTATATAAACTCCTGGGTTGCCGAAGGCTGCTTCTGCTTCTCCTTGGGCAGCTTGAAATAGTTTGGTTAGTTCCTCAGCTTGGCGAACCAGTCTCATTCCTCGTCCCCCACCTCCAGCGGTGGCTTTAATCATTAGGGGAAAGCCGATTTTTTCGGCGATCGCTACTGCTTCTTTTTCATCTGTTAAGATACCGTCACTGCCTGGAACTGTCGGAACTCCGGCTTTTTGCATGGTTTCTTTGGCTGTGGACTTGTCCCCCATAGCCCGCATTCCCTCTGGTGATGGGCCAATAAAAGCAATGTCATGGTCAGCACAGATTTCTGCAAATCGGGCATTTTCGGCCAGAAAGCCATAGCCTGGATGGATGGCGGAGGCATCGCGAGTTAAGGCAGCGGAGATAATGTTGGGAATATTGAGGTAGCTTTTGCTGCTGGTAGGTTCACCAATACAAACTGCTTCGTCCGCCATTTGCACATGGAGGGCGTGCCGGTCTATGGTTGAGTGGACGGCGATGGTAGCTAGACCCATTTCTTCGCAGGTGCGGAGAATGCGTAGGGCTATTTCGCCTCGATTGGCTATTAGGATTTTAGAGAAGCGCATTTCAGTTATCAGTTATCAATTATCAGTTATCATTATCTCTGGTTAAAGCCAAAGGGTTGAAATACTGAAGTTTATTTTTTTCATCCCCTTGAAAGGGGAGGCTATTGACCTTATTTTTTGGTCAGAAGCTAGTATGGGTGAATGACTATTCACCCGTACATTCTTACTGTGATTAAAGAGGACTGCTATATCAACAAAGATTTGAGAAAATTTCTTGTAGACATTCCAGAATTTTATCTAATGTTGGCAGAAGACCCGCGCTCTCTATCCACCCCTTTTTGTTCCCCCCCTTTTAAAGCTATCCATTATAAACAAAATTTTT
>NZ_JAAHGT010000877.1 GCF_010672385.1 Okeania sp. SIO2F4 | reverse complement strand
GGGGTAACTGCACCAAGATACCGTCTACTTGTGGGTCTTGGTTTAATTTTTGAATTACTTGGGTTAGTTCAGCTTGAGATGTTTGGGCAGGAAAATGTTTCCCGAAGGAGGCAATACCTACTTGGGTACAAGCTTTTTCTTTGTTACGGACATAGACTGCACTAGCGGGGTTATCTCCCACCATTAATACTGCTAAACCAGGAGGACGTCCTATTTTACTTTGTAGAGATTGAACTTTTTGTTGGAGTTCAGCTTTGATTTTTTTGGCCAGAGCTTTACCGTCTAATTTATTTGTCATTGCTATTTCCTGTTTGATTTTTGATTTTAAAAGCTGTATCTAATGACTTCTAGATCAAATTATTTATTTCAATTTTTGATTTTAAATTAATCAATTATCTTGTTAACAGCATAATAATAGTATGGTTCTCAGTATATAAAGGTAGATTTTGTGATGTTTTAAATAAATAAAAATAATGTTTAATTTTTAGCACTAAAATATAATTGAATCTTTTATTGGTATTATAAATAAACAAAATTATCTTATTTGTGTGGTAATATTTTTATGGTATCTGGAGTTATAAAAAAAGACTTCAGAAGTTATAATTGAAAAGATTTTCTGTGGATTTTAAATATTAATAAATGTAAGCATTTCCTGCGGAATACTGCCCAAACAGCTATTAGTGGTCAGGTCTCAGGTTTTGAATAAATGAAGGAATCAAACGACAGAGCTTTACATCTCTATTTCTGCCACATCCTTCTGCAATATTTGCAGGAATTTGAAGCACAAGAACGACGAGCTTGACTTGTCAACCCATACAATTAATTGTGTAGCAGGAAATGTAGATTTGGCTCGCCCTGACTGCTAAGGTTAACTGATGGGCTTTGAGAGTAACTTTTAATTATTGGAAATATCTCAATTGCTTTTTCCTCCTTTAAAGGTAATGAAGCTGACCCCTGAATGCTTACTAATAAATTGATAAAAATAATCAATTTGTAATTGCTATGGTAATAACCAGAAAATTATTATGTAAATCGGGAAAAAAGTTTTGATGATAACTAGAACGCCCACAAAAAAAGCTTTGGGAATGAATTACATACAAATATTCCAGAGATTTACGTCTGGCTTTTGGCTGCTTAATTATTATTTATTAAATTCATTGTTTGAGAGATTTAGAATTCTTCTAATTATGTTTTTAGTGACAGGACTAATTAGTTGTAATCAAATTACACAAACGGCTATTAAATTAAATCTTAATGTAAGTCGAATCGATCAAATTCAAACAAAAGGTAAAGTTGATAATCAAGTATATTTAAAAGGTACTGTAGAAAGCCGTGCCCCATTTATAGAAACAGGCGCTTATGAACTAACAGATAATACGGGGAGTATTTGGATATTTACTACGGCAGAATTACCAGAGATAGGAACAGAAATAACAATTAAAGGAAAAATACGTTATCAAAGTATTATTGTTTCAGAATTAGATAATCAGGATGTTGGAGATTTTTATATAGAGGAACTAGAAAGAATAGAAGAAGAGAATGATGAACAACAATAATCTACTTCATGTGGCGATCGCTATTCTTTATCGAGAAGGGAAATTTCTCCTACAATTACGAGATGATATTCCCGGTATTGCTCACCCTGGGAAATGGGCTTTTTTTGGGGGTCATATAGAACCGGGAGAAAAACCGGAGGAGGCTGTAAAACGAGAATTAGCTGAAGAAATAAGTTATGCACCTGATATAGTTTTCGAGTTTGGTGTTTACTATGACACTAATGTTGTTCGTCATGTATTTTCTGCTCCTTTAACTGTGGAATTAAAAGATTTAGTTTTGGGAGAAGGTTGGGATATGGGGTTATTAACGACCGCAGAAATTAAGGCAGGTAAAGCTTATTCTGACAATGCAGGAATGGAGCGATCGCTTGGGGAATTTCATCAAAAAATTCTCTTAGATTTTATGAGTAAAAATGAGACTTTGATTGATTGAAATTTTGGAATTATTCTAGTTTTTGAAATTGCATAGAATAGAGATATCTATGAATAGTAGATGAATTTTTATGAAACCCTTTACTTACTTAGTTAACTAATATATAGTTCGGCTAAAAATTCGTCATTGCGACGAGAGGAAGCAATCTCGTCAAACCTCTGAGATTGCTTCCTTCCACTTTGATTGATTGAAATTTTGGAATTATTCTAGTTTTTGAAATTGCATAGAATAGAGATATCTATGAATAGTAGATAAGTTTTTATGAAACCCTTTACTTACTTAGTTAACTAATATATAGTTCGGCTAAAAATTCGTCATTGCGACGAGAGGAAGCAATCTCGTCAAACCTCTGAGATTGCTTCCTTCCACTCCGTTCCAGTCGCTGCGGACTTACAATAACTAAGTTATCCGAATTCAATATAATTGTTTTGGCTTACGATAATACTTTTCAATAATTAATAATTAATAATTAATAATTAATAATTACCTCTTCTTAGAAACGGATAGGATTGACTAAAAGGATTGTTTTTTCTTCTCTTGGTTGATTGGAGGCAAGCGAGGAGACCTCGCCATCCCTCAACCGCTTTTTTCTCCATGAATGGAGAGGCTTTATACCTTAATTTTTCGGTAAATATTTAGCAGAAACTTATGCTCCGAATTTTGTCCGTTGGTTATTGGGAATTAACCCTACTAATGTAGAGGTAATTAAAACAGAAATTATTCCTGAACCTATTCGGTCTGATGCTTTGATTCTGCTACAAATTGACAATAAAATCTTGCATCTATAATTTCAAACTTTCCCTTATTCTGAGCCACCAATTCCCTATAGAATGCTCAAATATTGGATGTTGCTTTATGGGAAATATTGGTGTGATATTGAGCAAGTGGTTATCTTGTTAAAAGAGACTGATTCAGAATTGGCTTCTCAAGATAAATTTGAAAGGCAAAATACTCGGCATTCTTATCGAGTAATTCGACTTTGGGAGGAGGAGTCGGCACCTTTTCTTGCTGATAATGCTTTATTACCATTAGCAACTTTAACTCGTAGTGAAAGTCCGACAGCTTTATTATCACAAGTAGCAGAAAGAATTGGTAGAATAGAAGAGCCAGATCGACAAAGAAATATTTCTGCTGCTGCGGAAATATTAGGGGGTTTAAGGTTCGATAAAAATTTAATTCGTCAACTTTTGAGGGAGGAAATAATGAAAGAGTCTGTAATTTATCAGGACTTACGCAAAAAATGAAATTATACACAATCTGTAGGGGCATCTATGCGAATCGCCCCTACTGGATATGGTGCTTCTGCGTAAGTCCTGATTTATCAAGATATTCTCCAGAAAGGAGAACAAATTGGCGAACAACGTGGTTTGCAAATAGGTTTAGAACGGGGTTTAGAAGAAGGTGAACAAAAGGGAGAAGCTACAGTTATTATCATATTAATAACTCACAGATTTGGAAATATTTCTGAGGAAATAGAAGCTAAAATTCGGAGTTTGTCTCTTTCTCAATTGAATGAATTAGCCATCGCTCAATTGGATTTTACTTCTGTGGATGATGTGATGAATTGGTTAAGTAAATCTCAGAATTAAAGAAGCTCGTAGTAGGGTGTCTAGGTTAAAATTGTGGATAAAAAACCTAACCCCCCAACCCCCTTCCCTACCAGGGAAGGGGGAGAAGATTCCCCCCTCTCCTTGCAGGAGAGGGGTCGGGGGAGAGGTCTTCATTGACTCGCTCTTTACCCACATTTTCAAGCTAGACAAGCTAGTAGGGGTGGTTTTGAGGAATAGATGACTAATTTATCAAGGATTTTGCTTAAACCTGTCCCTACTTAACTTCTGACTTCCTACCGCCAACACCATCACACAAATGTCTATCGCTTTCACTGACATTAGGGTTATTTTCTAGGTAGTCGCGCATCCAGTTGCAACCCCACTCATGAAGGCGATCGAACTTCCAACTATTCGACAACTTCACTGTTTTGTCACTACTTGCAGTTGCTATAGTCTCTCCATCCGGACTAAATGCTACACCATTGACGAAACTTTTATCGCTGGTGAGAGTCTGCAATAATTTCCCTTGAGGGTTCCAAAATTTCACTGTATAGTCACCACTTGCAGTTGCTATAGTCTCT
>NZ_JAAHGT010000876.1 GCF_010672385.1 Okeania sp. SIO2F4 | reverse complement strand
TCCTCTCCCCACACTTCCCACACTTCCCCCTCTCCCCACACTTCCCACATTTATTTCCCCCTCTCCCCACACTTCCCACACTTCCCCCTCTCCCTATTCCTCTCCTGTCAAAGCATCAGTAAATGGGTCTGGCAGAGCCTGTTGTATTTCCATTTCTTCATTATCTTCAACAGATAAATCTTCACTATTCAGACTTTTTTTTAAAATCTTTTTGCTATTTTTGCGCCGACTATAATCCTGCAATTTTACCAACTCATCTTGATAAACGGAAATAATTCTTGTCAGAGACTCAGCCACTTCATCCCAACTTTCATCATCTATAATTTTTTCTGCAATACCTTGGAATAAATCCCCAGTTTGATTTTTTTTAACATACTCCTTCAGCAACTTTCCAGACTTCTGTAAAGCTGCTTGATATGCTTCTCCATCAGACCACCAAAGCCCAGGCTGATTCAACAACCAAGTCAAAATATATTCTTGAGCGTGCTGCTCTTTTACCCAATTAGCAAGATACTTTAATTCATCCATAAATTACCCCTTTGAACTATAAAAACTATTGCAATGATTAAATTAATCTGTAATCTACAGTAGAATATCATAATTTATTCATATTCTACATCTAGAATTAGACTTGAGATTACTAAAATCAAGAATAGTTCTGAATTTATTGATACAGAATTTTTACCCTCCCTTAAATATTAATTTATTTGTATCAGCCTATACTTGAAATATTAAAAAAAACCTTTACTGGAAACCGTCAAAAAAAAAGACCTGTAATCTAAGAACGGTAACTTAAATTAGAGAAAAAGTCAGGGAAGTAAAAATTATTATGGGACAGCAAAAATTTGGTGTTATAGGTCTAGCTGTAATGGGAGAAAACCTAGCCCTCAACGTAGAACGTAACGGGTTCCCTATCTCTGTATACAATCGCAGTGGCGATAAAACAGAAAAATTTATGGCAGAGCGCGCACAAGGGAAAAACGTACACGCTGCTTATACTTTAGAAGATTTTGTTCAATCCCTAGAAAGACCCCGTAGAATCCTGGTCATGGTAAAAGCAGGAGGACCAGTTGATAAAGTTATCGAACAACTTAAACCCCTCTTAGACAAAGATGACATGATCATCGACGGTGGTAACTCCCTCTACGAAGATACAGAACGTCGCACTAGAGATTTAGAATCTACTGGATTAGGTTTCATGGGGATGGGAGTTAGTGGTGGTGAAGAAGGTGCCTTATGGGGACCTAGTTTAATGCCTGGTGGTACCGAAGCTTCCTACAAAGAGTTAGAACCTATTTTAACTAAAATAGCTGCTCAAGTTGATGATGGTCCTTGTGTTACCTATATCGGTCCTGGAGGTGCCGGTCACTACGTGAAAATGGTACACAACGGGATTGAGTATGGCGATATGCAGTTAATTGCTGAAGCATACGATTTGTTGAAAAATGCTGTAGGAATTAGCAACGAACAACTCCATGAGATTTTTGCTGAGTGGAACAAAACTCCAGAGTTGGAATCCTTCTTAATTGAAATTACAGCGGATATCTTTACTAAGAAAGACACTGAAACTAGCAATCATTTAGTTGACATGATTGTTGATTCTGCTGGACAAAAAGGTACAGGTAGATGGACGGTAATTAATGCTTTAGAGTTGGGTGTTGCTGTTCCAACTATTACTGCTGCTGTTAATGCTCGGATTATGTCTGGTATTAAAGATGAGCGTGTAGCTGCTGCTAAGGAATTGACTGGTCCTGCTGGTAAGTATGAAGGCGATGCCCAAGCTATGATTAATAAGGTGCGGGATGCTTTGTATTGTTCTAAGATTTGTTCTTATGCTCAAGGTATGGCATTGTTGGCTGCTGCATCCAAGGAATTTAATTACAATCTGAATTTGGGTGAGTCGGCACGAATTTGGAAAGGTGGTTGTATTATTAGAGCTGGATTTTTGAATAAGATTAAGAAGGCTTTTGATGAAAATCCTAGTCTACCTAATTTATTGTTAGCTCCAGAGTTTAAGCAGACTATTCTCGATCGCCAGGATGCTTGGCGGGAAGTTGTTGGTCTAGCTGGTCAGTTAGGATTACCTGTTCCTGCCTTTAGTGCTTCTCTAGATTATTTCGATAGTTATCGTCGGGGAACTTTACCTCAAAACTTGACTCAAGCTCAACGGGATTATTTCGGCGCTCACACTTACGAGCGTATTGATAAGCCTCGTGGTGAATTCTTCCATACTGAGTGGCCTACTAAGTAATTCTTTCTGTTCCCAAATTAGGCGATCGCTCTTTGGTTAAATAGAGGCGATCGCCGTTTGCGATATATTTGATATTAGGTATTAGAGGCATATTTAGTGAACAAACATTTCACGCAATTTTTCTTCCTGCTCTTTTGGCAGATTGGTTGCTACAATTTCAAAATTTAGCTCTTCAATCGCTTCTGCTACCCGATCTACAACTGCATCTGTGCTTAACAAAAATAAGGCAGAAGTTCCCTCAGTTACTTTTGTACGGACATCTTTAATGAAATCATCATTGATGCCGATATCTGTAAAAGAAGCACTTAAGGCTCCTAATGCTGCGCCGATCGCCATTCCAAAAATTGGTACAAAGAAAATAATACCAAATAGCATCCCCCAAAAAGCACCATCCAGAGCACCTAGAGCTTTAAGATCATATAGTTGACGGGTTTTAGGTTTTTTCTTTCCTTCTGTCCAACTCACAATTGCTGCATCTTGAATTTTGATTAGTTCTTGTTTTTGTAGGTCACTCAAAATACTAATCATTTGATCTGCACCGTCTGCAGTTGGGAACTTTAAAACTCTCAGAGTTGCCATTGAAATTCTCCTTATAGAGCAGAAACGGAACTTTTATCTTTGACTATAGAAGATTTTACCAGGAATCATCACCCAGAACAAAAACTATATTTTTTTCAGCCTCAAACCTCAATTGTTATATAGATTTAGTTAGGAAAAATTTTAACTTATTCTGAGCTTACTCAAAGCCATTATTTGAACAATTGTAAAGAGAGAGTTGTATTAATTCATTGAATGTGCTTTGCTAAAGAAATATAATTTTAATTATTTGTAATAATAACTAAATTAATAAAACTATTGCACAATGGTTGAAGAAAAAAACAAAAAATTCATCTGCCCTGTGAGTACAGGTGGCACACTGTAAAGATTTCCTTGTTTTTCAATGAAACAATGCCTACACAGAGATTGTAGTGTTTTGAGTAAATTGGATAGTTGTATTTGTGCAGTTTCTAACAGTTGCGCCAGACTAATAGGTTGATTTTTTGTTGCCAAGAGTGAGAGGGTTTGTTTTTCCGTTTCCGATAGGCGTTTGAACTGCTCCTGCAAAATATCTTTCAAATCTTCTGGTAATAAAATAGTATCATCGGGCAATAACTCAATCAAATTTTCTTGCAACTCTTGAATTTGACTTGCCACACTTTTTAACCATAAAGGGTTCTGCACTAGCAAATCTTGGTGGCGATAGTGGCGATGGTAGTGATGGTGGTGATTGTGGGGCACTTTTTCCTAATATAAACCCAAAAAACCCTGAAATTCAAAGTTAGGCAAGAGTGGCAAAGTCTCTCTTGCCTTTTTTTATGATTCTCTGTAGCCGTGAAATTGTAGGTTGGGTTAAGCCACAGCACAACCCAACAAAGACCTAAACTAGAAATTATGTTGGGTTACCCTGCGGGAAGCAAGCTACGTTCCATGCTTTGCTTCGCAACGCTAACGCGAACGCAACGTTAACGCGAACAACCCAACCTACATCAGCGATCGCCCCACATTACTCTAAAGATACATAACTAGACGCAGACCTTCATTAACATTCTCCTGCAACTCCTCCGACAAAGAACTAACTCGTTGTTCTAAAAACAACTTATCCAGAGTTATCACTATCTCGCGGTAGTCCAGTTGCTTTTTTTGGCAGCAAAACATTTCCGGGTCTTCACCTAATTCTAGATTGGAAGTGATAAGCACCACAATTACAGTTTGAATCAAGCTACGATTAAAACTGTCATTTTGAACGATTAATACTGGTCTGCGATAACCTGGTTCTGAACCCAGAGGTTGAGGAAGTGTTGCCAACCAAATCTCTCCTCTATACATTACCACAGA
>NZ_JAAHGT010000875.1 GCF_010672385.1 Okeania sp. SIO2F4 | reverse complement strand
TTAACCTTCTTGTAATTATCAATTATCAATTATCCATTATCCATTAATGAACACTCCCTACTTCTCTCCCCATGACCACTGCTTAGTGGCGCAAATTGCACAGACTGACCAACGTTGAATTTCTCCAGGGGGAGTAGGAGATTGGCATTGAGGACAAAGGGGTAAAGTCTGAGAACGTTTCTGTATAGCTTTCGCCCAATTTTGAAAAGTTGTCTGAGGATTTTGATTTTTAGGAGTGGAGTTTGCCAGGGGTGTTTTTTTCAACCGAGGAATCATGCTAGGATGCTCTTGCCAATCATCTTTTTCAGCTTGGGTTGATTGACTAATAGGGAGACCTGTATGCCATTGAGCTGGAGAGAATCGGATATCATCTAGAGATATAGACAAAAGGTGCTTTAGCTTCTGTAAAAGTTGCGGAACTTGAAAACTAAGTTCTTGAGACAAGGCAGCACTTGATGTTGCTACATATAAAACACCTCGTTCAATGTATAAAGGTTTGGTTTGGCTAGCCATCACCCCTAAAACTTCTTCCCAACATTCCATCAGCTTTTGAAAATGTTGTTGTTGGGGCGATCGCTCCATAATTTTGAGATAGCCTAAAATTTGATTGAGAGACTGAAAATCCATAGTTGATTAATTACCCCTGGCTACTGGATTGACCGAGGGGTTTCTGACGCTTCCTTGTCCATAGTTACTTCATACTTCCTCAATCAGTATAGCTATGGAACTCTGCATCTGAAGAGGATAGTTCCTGCCCCCAAGCCCAAGTTAAACATACCTGAGTAGGGTTTGCTGAATAAATCTTATGTGTGAGGGTAGGAGGACCGAGACAGGAGACAGGAGACAGGAGGAGTAAGGAATGAGCGAGAAGGCAGGAGGAAGAATTATCCCTTGGTTTTTCTGCCTCCCGTCAACCCAAAATTCTAACATGCATGAGCTTAAGAGAGCAAAAATCTTGTACTTTTTCCAGACCTAAAACGGCTAAAGCCAATATAAGTCAATACTTTTAGATTTAATCAGCCAGCCCTAAGTAGAATTAATATATCGATATTCAGTATGACCACAGTGTTCACATCTATGAATCCTATCCTCAAGAGTTTTCGGTATTAATTCCCAATATTCGTTACAGCGTTGTGTAGGCTTTAACTGCTAAGTCGGAGCTTCCAGAAAATATCCCACCAACTTCGTCTAATTACATACAGCAGTACATATATCTGGCCTAGTGCATGAACTTTTCCTGTTGCTTATTGGGATAAAGTCTCTATGTTATAGATATTGTGACCATTTGTTCTACTGTGCTAACCTTTGATTACTATATTAATCAGTCGAATATTATGTCAAGTCAATGATTAACTAGCAGGAGTTATTAAATGAGTCAAAATTCGATAGTTAAGTCTACTAACAATTCTACCCAGGAATTGAATCAGACTTTGCAAGCTGTAATGGAAAGTTTGGATATAGAGCTAGAAGCAGAACTAACAAGATATCGCAAGTACCGCAGGCAAACAGAAAAGTCGGCAGTTTCTCAGAAAAATATTAATAAACAAATTTATAAAACACCCGAGTTGATGTCTCTATTACCAGTGGAGGATCAAACACTATCCTCATTGCCTTTATCTGAGATAGAATCATCGCTGGAAAACTATGAAACATCTAATACTTCTGCTAAGAAAGCTTCACCAGTGGCCATTGAGCCTCCCACCCCTACGGAAATTAGTATGGCCAAAAAAGGTGATGTAGAAAATCAGGATGGTGAGAAACAGATGTCTCAATTAGGTGACAATAATTCTACAGCACCAGATAACTATCTGCAATCTTCAGAGAAACTTCTAGAGAGTTTAGATAAATTAAAATCAAATCGTCAGGAGCAATCTAATTACTTAGCAAGTTTGTTTACTCCCCTGGGAATAGTTTCAATGTTTCTGTTCTTGATCTCTTGTACGATTTTGGGTTATGTTGTAATGCACCCATCAGGTCTGAGCAATCTTGGTTTAGACCGTTTTTTGAAAGGTACTTCTGCTCAAACAAATACAGATAATACTACTACTGATAATATTGAAAATATGGAGGAGAAACCTTTACCGAAATCTCCTGACTTGGCATCTCAAGAGTTTGTAGATTTAGATTTGAATACTCTAAGTAACGTTAATCCTAAACCTAGTCAGTTCCCATCTCCTACGGCAAAAGTCAAACCTGTGGTACCACCACCAATATCAGGAAGTGTTAATACTGCTTCACCACCTACTTATAAAGCAAGTACAAAACTGGATAATCTCAGCACTACTTTATTGCCTCAGTCTACCCCATCTACTGTAGTTACTTTATCTTCTCCAACTCCATCCCCAATAGTTAAACCTTCCCCAGAAATTTCTAATAGTGCTCAAATAACTAGCCCAATTAAATCAGATGATGGTTGGTATTATGTTGTTCTGGATTATGTAAATGAAGAATCTTTGTATAAAGCACAGCAGATAATTTCAGATGCTTATATTCGTGAAACAGATAATGGTATGAAGATACAGATGGGGGCATTTTGGGAACCAGAAAGAGCAAAAATCTTTCTTCAAGAATTACGCCAAGAAGGATTGGATGCAAAATATTACAAGTTGAAACCTGATAATTATTATTAATTATGGAAGAGAAGAAAAGAATTATGAAGAAATGATTGGAGAGTACAGTTATTTCTGTCTCCAATAAGTATAAAAGCTAAAGCACTAAAAATTAATTACTCCTGGAGACTTTACGATCGAAAATTATAATAAATATGGAGAGTATTGATGGGAATTTTTGACCGCCTTTGGGGGATAATTCGCGCGAATATAAATGGTTTGGTTTCTGGTGCTGAAGATCCTGAGAAGGTTCTGGAGCAGACAGTAAAAGATATGCAGAATGACCTAGTGAAACTACGCCAAGCAGTGGCACAAGCGATCGCTACTCAAAAACGTACAGAAAGACAATGTTACCAAGCTCAATCTACTGCTGATGAATGGTATAGACGAGCGCAGTTGGCTTTACAAAAAGGCCAGGACAATTTGGCGCGGGAAGCTCTGACTAGACGTAAGTCATACCAAGAAACAGCTACCGTAATGAAGGTTCAGGTGGAACAGCAAAAACAGGTGGTGGAAAAGCTGAAGCAAAATATGAGGCAGTTGGAGCATAAAATTAGCGAAGCAAAATTAAAAAAGAATATGTATATTGCTAGGGCACGTTCTGCGAGGGCTTCGGAAAAGCTGAATGAAATGTTAGGATCGGTGAATACTGGTAATACTCTAAGTGCTTTTGAGCAGATGGAAGAAAAAATAATGCACCTTGAGGCTAAGTCTGAGGCGATGGCTGAGTTGGGAATTGATAGTTTAGAGAAACAGTTTATATCTTTGGAAAGAGATGAGAATGATATTGAGACTGAGTTGGAAGCAATGAAGGCGCAAATGTTGCCTAGAGGCACAAATCTTCAATTGCCTCATGAAAAAGGTTCCAATCTGAAACAATCAGGCACTGGTGAAGTATCCTAAAAACAATATTTCAAGGGCTAAAAGTAAAATTTAAGTGAGATTTGCTTAGTCTCACTATTACAAAACTAGAAACTATACCAGAAAATTCAATATCCTTTGTCAAGACCAATTTACAGGCTAAAATCAAATCAATTTTAGGAAACCTTTGTGGATTGAGAATATGGGTAGAATATAGTTTTAGACAATTGACTACACACACAATTAAACCACTTTTTTGTTTGATTACCAATTGTGTTTTTAAAGTATATTGTTTCTTTTTTCCACTATAAAACTGTTTTTGGCGTTTTTTGGGTATTTCAATTTTACTTTCCATGACATCCATTATTACCAGTTCCTCTTTAGCAGAAGTTGGCCATAATTCTTTCTTTCCAGGTAGTCGGAATTGGCGATATTTTATCAAGATGTTTTCAATTTTTAGAACAATAGGACAAACAGAGGATTCGGATATTTTCCAATATGAACCAATACGATCATAAGTTCTATATTCTCTTAAATATTAGACATCTCCGGAAAACAAATAAATTGTGATAGAGTAATAAAAAATCTAATTTTTAGTGGCTAATTATGACCAGTATGCTTGAGTACATTCACCATCATTCACAAGAATCAGAACGTTTA
>NZ_JAAHGT010000874.1 GCF_010672385.1 Okeania sp. SIO2F4 | reverse complement strand
TCCTGCTCCGAGAGGGGAGAAATACTCCCCCAACGCTAGTAGGGAAGGGGGTTAGGAGGTTAGGTTTTTTAACTGACATTTTCAAGCTTGACGCGTCACTAGGGTGAGTAGGGGTTTGGTCACCAAACCCTTACGAAATGAGTCTGAAGTCAATTTAGTCAATCCTCTTCTTTTTAAGAAGGGGTGATTGTCAATTGTTAATTGTTGAATTAATTCCCTTTTTTAGATTTATATCATGTCCGCTGAATTAGTGATAAAAAACTTTCTCCTCCTTCTCTTCCTGATATAGCAGTCGAAGCAAAGATTAGGACATTTCTAAATCCTGAAATCCTTTGACAGTTTACTATTCCCTATTCCCTATTCCCGATTCAAGTAGCGCTATATATTCTTTTTTCCACCACTTATCCCTCCTGACTCCTGACTCCTGAGGACTCCATAATTATTTATAACTGTTCATCCGGAAATGATATTACTGATACATTCAGTCTCTTAGAATAGATATGTAGGAAATATTTTAGTATTTCAAAATCGGGTTTATCAAGTTAGCCAAGTACACTTGTTTTTCTGCTGCTATTTTTTCTATTCCTTATTCCCTAATTCCCAGATTTTTCTCACAACGCAAATCATACTTCTCTAGACATAAATAACTAAATATTTGCTGACCCTAATACTCAGGAGAAAATCCGAAAGGAGGTAAAGTTTCTTGAATTTCTGGTGTTAAAAAAACTGTAGCAATAAACTTCTCATTCCAACCTCCCACGACATGAGCAAATAAATAAAAATCATCCTCATAATAATTTAATTTCTGTTCAACTAAAATTCCTGTTGTATCGCTAACCCGTAATTTTATCCCCTCTGGTAAACTCATTCCTATAGGGGCACTTAATACCAACAATAACATCCATTCTAGTGTTGAACCTGAAACTAAAGACCAGGTTAAAGCATACAATCTTAAAGGGATTCCACCTAACAATAAATCTTGATAAGCACCCCTAGCATGGGGAGGAATATCCGCGCCATTTTGTGGTAACTCTCTGATAATCGCTTGAATTTCTTCTGTGGGAGAATATGTTCCTCGCATGGGAGATAATTCTGGTAATTCTGGTAATAAAACCCAGGATAATTGATTGGCAAAATTATCTAATTCGTTTCTTAGCCACCGCCCTACATTAATTGTTGGTTCAGTTAAGATATTAAGTAAATCTGGCAAGTATTCTTTCAGATCATTTAGTGAATTTTCTTGACTTTCAGCAACTTCTAGTAAATTCTCTGGGATATTTTCTGACTCTATCGATCTTTGCCATTGCCAATCATATATCCATTTTAATAACTCAGAATTAGTGAGGAGAGTTTTGCCTTGTTCCCAGTCGATTAATTCCCATAAATTTTGTGTGGATAACTGAGGCAATAATTTTTTTAGTTCAGGTTTAGCTGCGGCTAAATTTTCTGAATTTTTTTGTATCTCTGGCAAGGTAATTTCTGATAAATCTAAACAACGAAAATAGAGTAATAAATTATCGATTTCTGTATCAAAGCAACTCAAGGGAATTTGATAATTCCACTCCTCATCAGGGAGTAGATTAACCTGTGTTTTATGGTGGATTAAATCTGCATAAGAAATAAAACCATAGATCGCTACTTTTTCTAGTTCTTCTTGTACTTCCATCACTACATATAAATGATGATTGAATTCTGGTAAGTCTAGGACTGCTCTAGGTATACTAATTTCGTCATCTATAAAACTACCTGTAGTAATTAAACAGACTTGAAACTGATTAATATTAAGATGACAAACTGCGGAAATTGAGTTAGAGGTAATTGGATTAAAAATAGAAGAATTATCTGAACTAATCGTTAAATCTGTGCCTCGTTGTTCTAGCCATTCTTCAAATCCAAATAATGCCAAAGAATTCAAGTATGTTTGCCATTGTCTAGATTCATTAGGAATTTGATTGCTGATTTGAATAGCTTGGTCAATTTTGTCTAATGATAGATGTATAGATTCTGTAGAAATAGGCTGAAAATCTAGGAGATATTCTAAGGTATTAGTTGATTTGTTATTCATTGTAGTTTTTCCTCTATACTCAGTTTTTTTCTCAAAATAATTGGGTCTTTTACCCCGCCTTTTAATCAGTTATCAGTTAAATATTTTTTCTAGTTTTATCCTACTTAAGAAAGTAAGAATTTAATTTCTGACTTCTGACTTCTGACTTCTAACTTCAGAAATCCTCCTGACAAAAACAACTTCTGACTTCTGACTTCTGACTTCTAACTTCCTTAAGGGCGGGGTTTTAAATCTAAATAGCTACAAACTCTTTTAGCAAATAAGCTTTCTGTATAATGATGACTAGATGTATAACCTTCTGCTTGTGCTTCTTGAAATACTTGATTAACTTGTTCATCTAGGGCGATTTCTATTTGTTTATCTAGAGTTTTTAAGCTTTGCGGATTTGTGTAATCTTTAGCGAGTTCTAAGATACTATGACGCAAACTAATTAACAATTTTTGCCGAATATCAGCTCGAAATGATTTTAATTTCAGTAAGCGAGTTACTTGATATTGCGCTTTTAATCCCACATTTTTAGCAATTTCTGTCATGGATTTTCCCTGACAATGATATAGATGTAATGCTTGGATAAATTGTTCGGCTTTTGGCGATTTTTTGCCCTTGAGTAACTCGATCCAAATATTTGTTACTTCAGCTATAGCGGCATCTAAACTCTGAACAAATTGTTGTCTATAATTAGTCAAAAATTCATTCTCTTCATCCATAGTATCTTTCTCTTGAGAGACGGAAATTTTATTAGCTAAAGATTGATTTTTAGAAGTATCTAATGGGATTGTAGGTAGAGAACCACTTCTCACATAAATTCGGTACTCTCGTAATTGAGAAGCCAGATTTTGTAGTTTAGTCATCAACACCTTTGGAGAAATATTTTTACCAGTTTTAGTTTCTATTAATTGAGCAATTTGTTCCAATTGTTCCGTAGTTGGTGGCAAACATTTTTTCCCCGAGCTTGACAGACGTTGTTGACGACGTTGCACCCGATAAATAGCGTGATAACTTGACAAAATATTTAGGCTTTCTTGAGTTTCAAGAGGAGTAAAATTATAAAAGCTTGAGAAAATTTTCTCTAGTTGTTTAGGAGGTGTATCATTCAGCAGTGCCCAATCACTAATTAAATAAACTCCACATTCTAGTAAGAAACTATTTAGCTCAGAATGCTGTTTCACTTTTCTAATTGTCCAGGTAGCTAAACTACCTTGATTTTGGTCAAAACTTTGGAGAATTTCTTGAGCAAAAGATGGAGCAGAAGTTTGTTTTCTTTTGTTATAAATTCTGCCATCATCAGTCAAAACGTAAGGGAATAAATCCCGGCTATTAAAGCCATAATTTTTACCAAAATTAGCAGCTAATTGTTGACAAACTCCTTCAATTTGCCAGGATATAAAACAGAGTAAACAGCGTTCTGCTAATAAATAATTTATCTCTAGATTGGTATCTGAATTATCTCCCATCCATTCTAAAAGTTGGCCTTGAATTTTAAGGTCTGGAACTTCACTAACTGTTAAATATTCTGGAAAATTTGAGGTAAAAAATTCTTTAGCCTCCGCAATTTCCAGGATTTGACGAGAACCAGAACTGTTAATTTTAATATGTCTCCAGTATTTAGATATAGTACCCATAAAGAATAAATCAGCTCAATAAACAATAGTCATGGTTAATTGTTAATTGTATGATAATTTTTCTCCCTCAAAATTTGGGTTTAATGCTGGGTTATTATCCCTTTGATTTACATATATTTATATCTTCCTGGAGGTTATGCAATATTCCATAAAACAAAAGTCAAAAAATAACAGACAAAAAGCGAAAGCGAGAAAAAAATGATGGAGATAGCTGTCTAATATTAAGGTATTTAATATTTGCTGAGTTCCTATGCAAGATTAATTACACATCCTGTAGATTTCCTGTAGATTTCCTGTTCCCTGTTCCCTGTTTCCTATCTCACAATGGAAATTCCTAAAAGCACAACTACTTAGGGTTTGCTTATGGAAAGTCTTTTTGCTCTTTGTAGGAGACTCGAGACTGAGACTCGAGACTGGAGGAACGGGGAATTTAGAAGAGGTAGGA
>NZ_JAAHGT010000873.1 GCF_010672385.1 Okeania sp. SIO2F4 | reverse complement strand
AACCAGTTATCAGTGATTAGTTATCAGTTATCAGTTATCAGTTATCAGTTATCAGTTAAATCTTTTTTCTAGTTTTCTTAAAATCATCAAGTAAGAATTTAACTTCTAAATTCTGTATTCTGAATTCTGAATTCTAAATTCATTAAACCTCTTGCAAAATTTTTAATTAAACCAATTCAAGATATAGAATCAACAATTTTATCCCCCCTATTCCCTCCATACCTATTCCCTCCATACCTATTCCCTGACTTCTGCAAGAAGTCTATTATAAATCGCCCAAATTGCCATTGCTCTTAAATAATGACTAGCTCTAAAAGTTCCCTCTGCGGTAATAGCTTCTGGGGTGCGAAATTGTAAGCCATTTTCATAAATTTGTTTTACCACTACCTCAGTTATTTCCAAAGCTTCTTTTTTCATACCAATTTGCACCATAAAAGCCGCTAAACCAAAATTAATTCCCGTCCAAACCTCCAAAGGATGGGTAGCATTAGGATTCTCTGGGGAACCATCAGGCAATACTCCATTAACTGCACCAAACTTCCCATTATGAAAATTTTTAAAACAAGAATTATAGACAGTTTTTAAAGCAGATAAAGCACATTCAACAGGTACAATATCTGGCAAATTTAATAACTTGGCATAAAATTGACCGCATAATTGGTCAGCCATTACTACTTCCGAATTACTCTCACTATCCAAACGATAATATTCCCCATTCCATAATTTTTCTTGATAAATAGGTAATGCTTTTTCTAACCAATTTTGATACACAGAAATTTGATTATTTATCGCATCTACAGAATTTTGATCAACCTCAGAATGGAATCCTTGAGGTGGATAATAAGGAATTTCCCTGGGATGCTCAATTAAAACTTTCCCAATGGCGATCGCTGCCTCTAATGCTGCTAACCATAACCCGCCACAATAGGCACTCACACCCCGCAACTGCCAATCATCAAAAGTCTGATCCGGCGCTCCCTCATTTTCGGGAATGCCATCATTATCTTTATCAAAACCTTTGAGATATGCTAGCGTTTCTGTAATAGCAGACCAACATTCCCAGAGAAATTCATAATCATCTGCACCAGTCAACAGAAAATCTCGATACACTTGCAACACAAAATCACTAGATAAATCCTTCCATTGATTACAATCTTGATAACTGGTGTAATTCGTCTTTTCCCAAGGATGCTCATTGGGTGCCCCCAAGTCATGGGGAGTTGCTCCGGCAATTTTTCTCACTGCCGATGCTTGATTATAACCAATAATTCTCGGCGTATCATCCGCCGTTGAAATCGCTCGCGCAAACGCTACCAACACCGACTTTTCCAAATCCGGCCACAACATTAACAACCCAAAAGAACCATATAACCTTACATCCAAACTCTCATACCAACGGTAATCTAGACATTCCAGCACAGCAAACAGACCTTTGGGATCGTCTCGATCTGCAGCACTCCAAATAGTGCCCCCACTCGTGAGGTCATAAAGTTCATTAAACAAAGCCATCTTAAACCAATTAGGCAAATCTTCCCTTTCCAGAATCGGATTTTGCCAAGCTTCAATATTCTCCCGCCAAGTTTGATAATGTTTCATAGCAGTACGAATCATCGACCAAACATTTTTGCCATTGCGACCATAAAAATCTGTATAACGGCGGTAATATGAAACTCCAGCGCCAAACTCAGTCACAGGCAAATCCCAAGCCAAGAAGAAAGGGATTTTCCGCGTTCTCCCCGGTCTAATGGTGAAACGAACTGATATTCCTACTCCTATTTGCTCTCCTTCTTGTGCAGGTAGTTCATTTTGTTCATCTATAAGAGTGCCATCTATTGCAAAGTAGTGCCAGATTTCTTCCCCACTACCAACGGGGTTCCAGCGCGTGTTATAGTTGACCTCAACACCAGCATTAGTAAAAGTACCGATCGCCATTTGCCCCTCTCCTTCTGCGGGTTCGTCAGCAATACTTAACTTGGTCATGGTGCAACCAATACGGTGAAAATCTTCCACTAATAGGTTAAAGTTGTCCGTACTCTCTCCCCACCGTGGTTTATATTCATAAACTGGACTGCCATCATCTCGCACTTGCACTTCTGGTGTTTTCACAGAATTGGTAAACCAACCGATAGTATTTTGCCAAGTTAACATTATACTAAGTGTAATTGGTTCATCTGTAGGGTTGTGAGCAATCCATTCAAATATAGCGATGGGGTAACTGGTTTCTTGATAGTTAGCTGCCCAAATTGGGGAAAATTGTTCGCAACTTAATTGTGCAGTAAATACATTTTCATAGACAAACCAACTCCGCGGATAAAGAGCATGATAAGTACCTGTATTTAGACCTGCTTTTTGTTTGGGATACCATTGCCAAGTAGAGAGACTGCCATCTGTCGGCGGTTCGGTAGATAAAGCATAAGCTTGTTTCTGGCCTTTTGTTTCTTCAAAAACGCTAAATTGACAGGCAGACAGATTTTGATAAATGTGTTCGCCACCGTCGAGATGCCAGAGATTAAAATCGCCCCGTGGGGAGCGACCGATGGCACCTGCGCCGAAACCTCCCAGGGGCATTCCATGCCAGGGGCCATCATCAAGATTACTGCTATAGCGCACTGTGTAAGGTTTGTCCCAATCAAGACCAATGGGACGATTCCAAGTATAGGGAGGAATGTTAGGGGTAGGATTTGGATTTATTCGTTTCATGCCCTATATTTTATTCAGTCAAGTATGAACAAACAGTGTACAGCAGCGTGCAAGTGTCATACTCAGTCAGCAAAAACAAATATCCGCTACAAACAGCACCATTTAGGCGTATCCTAGTATAGAGGCGTAAAAAAAGAAAATGGAGATGTGGCGAGTGGAATTGAAAGAATTAAGTTTTATGGAGATGGCCTTGGAGGGTTTGTTTACCCCCGACGGTATGGGCGTCGTTGGTGGGAAACGGATTCCGTTCTCTCGTTTTTTTTCCCCTATTTCTCCCCAGGAACAAGCTAGGGTTTCTGCGCTTATCCAAAAAACAATGAACAATTGGTGTAGCACACATCCACACATCTGTTCTTTGAAGGTTGCACCCACTCCACCCCCTATACCCCCTGATTATGAACCCAGCTCCAGCATTCTCTTCTCGAAGGGATACGCGACCGACTTGACTTACGACGCGGAGAGTTTCTCCTTCGGACCCTGGGCAAGTTGATGGGACCCTCAATTTAGACCCGCCGGGGACCCCGGCGGGGACTCGTGTGGGATAAGCTCCGTGTTGTACCATCAGGCGGTTTTATGCTAGGTATCAGCTTAAAGAAAATGAAAACGAACTTTTCTTCACCGATACCTGGCACCTTGAGAGAAGTCAGAAGTTTGTTTGCGCAGCATTCCGCAGGAAAGTCAGAAGTCAGAAGTGTTCGGTGTAGTTGCCAACTGGCTGATAACTGATAACTGATAACTGTTAACTGAAACGACATGGGCAGACCAAAAAGAGAATTCAAAGCAGATTATTCGTACCATATTACGACTCGGTGTAATAACAGAGATTTCAACCTCACCCGCCACCAGACCAGAGAAATACTGTTACATATCATCAAACTTTTCCCAAGAAAAATACCCATTTAAACTGTATGCCTTGTGCATTATGCTGAATCATGTCCATTACTTGATGGAAGCAGAAAACCCTGTGTCATTGCGAGCGGAACGAAGTGAAGCGAAGCAATCTCAACCGTCGAGATTGCTTCATTACGCTGACGCTCCATTCGCAATGACTAGGTAGTAAATGCATTGGATAAATTGGTATTCTGCCATGTCTTTTAATGCCCTCCTTAACCGCAAAGGACACTTTTGGGAACAAAGGTATACCTGTCATGGCTTCCCCAACTCCGACAAAGAAAGGGCCTTAAACACCATCCGTTATATTCATGCCAACCCCAAGGCAGCAGGGATGAAAGAAGGCTTTTTCTACGACTTTTCTAACTATGGCACTTATGAACAACTAACTACCGATGGTATTACTCAATGGCATCCAGCCTTTTTTGAGTTAGGCCCATCCTTGTCAGAATGCGCCGATAGATACAAAGGTTTCTGTCGGCGTTACAAACTAAATTTTGAGTTATTATTGTTGTTGGTCATTGCGAGCGGAACGAAGTGGAA
>NZ_JAAHGT010000872.1 GCF_010672385.1 Okeania sp. SIO2F4 | reverse complement strand
TGCACTGCTCAACAAAGTAAAAATTTTACTAAACTAGAAGTAATTTCAGCAGCAGATTTACCTCGTGGTTGGACGGGAAAGTTATGGGCAATTAATCAAGGAATTAACTATTCAAAACAACAAAATCCAGACCCAGATTATTTTCTCTTAACTGATGCAGATATTGAACATTTCTCTACTAATATTCGTCAACTTGTTGTCAAAGCAGAACAGGAAAATTTAGCCTTAGCTTCTTTAATGGTGAAACTACAATGCGAAACTTTAGCAGAGGAATTAATGATTCCCGCATTTGTGTTTTTCTTTCAAAAATTATATCCGTTTAGATGGGTAAATAATCCCCAAAAATCAACGGCTGCTGCTGCTGGTGGTTGTATATTAATTCCTAAGCAACTTTTAGATGAAGTTGGCGGAATAGAGGTTATTAAAAATGCTTTGATAGATGATTGTGCTTTGGCTAAAGCAGTTAAACAAAAATCAACAAATAAAAAGATTTGGTTAGGGCTAACTTCAGAGACTTTTAGTCTACGTTCTTATCCTGATTTAGTTAGTATTTGGAATATGGTAGCTCGTACTGCTTTTACTCAGTTAAATTATTCTCCATTCTTGTTAGTAGTAACAGTAATAGGAATGAAATTAGTTTATTTAATTCCCTCATTAGGAATAATTTTGGGAGTGATTTTTGGTTGGTGGGAAGTATTAGCGATCGCTTTCTTAGCAAGATTATTAATGTTTTTAGCTTACTTACCTATTGTGAGATTTTATCAACTTTCACCAATATATGCGATGGGTTTACCAACTGTTGCTTTGATTTATATATTAATCACAATAGATTCAGCTTGGCGACACTGGCGAGGGCGAGGTGGTTATTGGAAAGGGCGCATTTATCACACTATATTTTGATTGACATCCTCCCGACGCTGCTCTACGAGACAAGGCGGGATTCCCTAGCATCGCTGTTAGGGGCTTTCTGCTGCCTATGCGCAGAGGAGCTGCGCTAACATAGCACCAGCATAAGCGAGATTTGCTCTCTTCAGGTCTAAAAGCGCGCTCCTAAAGACTTGCCAGCGCCGCCAAAGGGGGTCTCCCCCATGAGCGACTGGCGCTGAAACTGCGAGTCCCGCAGCCAAAATGTTAATTGCAGCGTTTGTGTCCCTGTCATGGTGACCACCACATTCAGGACAATCCCATTTTCTAAGATTTAGAGGTAATTTTTCTACTACATAACCACAATTAGAGCAGCGCTTTGTTAGCGAAGCTCCTCTGCGCATAGGCACTAGGAAAATATCGGTCGATTTTTATCAATTGTCTTCCGTACCATTCTGCCTTGTACTCTAATTGTCTGACTAATTCTCCCCAGTTGGCATCTGATATAGCCCTAGCTAATTTGTGGTTTTTGACCATGTTTCTTACTGCCAAGTCCTCAACTACTATCGTTTGGTTTTCTCTAAGAGCGTTGGGTTGTTAGCTTGTGGGTATAGTCTCCTCTTGAATCCTTAATCTTGGCGTGTATTCTAGCTACTTTTAGTCGGGTTTTGTGATAGTTATTAGACTTTTTGTCGGGTTTTCTATCTAGAGACTTTTGAGCTACCCTTAGTTTTTTATGTAACTTCTGAAGATTCTTAGGATTGACTACTTTTTCACCATCACTTGTGGTTAGCAAGCTGGTAATACCCAAGTCAATGCCCACTTGTTTCTTAGTCGGCTTGAGCCTCAAATCTCTGGTATCATTAACTCTCAAAGATACAGACCATCTACCACTTGGCTCAAGTTTGACAGTGATTGTACTAGGCATACAACCTGGTGGTAGTTGTCTACTCCACCTAATCGGTAATGGTTCTGCACCCGATCGCTAAATAGACTAGGCCATCTTTCCATTTAAATGCAGATTTTGTGAATTCAGCACTACCACCATTGCGTTTTTTCTTGAAGTTGAGGTATTTAGCCCGTCCACTAAAAAAGTTGGTGAAAGCAGCCTGTAGATGTCTTAAACTTTGCTGTAATGGTACACTGCTTACTCTGTCAAGGAAATCTAAATCTTCCTGTTTTTTCCAGGAAGTTAGCATAGCTGAAGTTTGCTTGTAACTCACTCGTTGCTTTTGTTCATACCAAGCTTGAGTTCTAGCAGAAGCGCGCTTTGTTGTAAATTAGGCGCACACAACCTATTGTCCTCCGCAACAGATTTTCCTGTTCTGGAGTTGGGTAAAACCTAAATTTGTACGCCTTTTCAACCATCTACTGATTAATTTTCTACATATACATTCTAACATACAATCCGCAACATTAACATTAATTGGTTTTCCCATCTCTGAGCTCCCCTGCGGGAGAGCGCGGGTCAAGGGCCAACGTTGAGATAAATTTTACAAATCAGATTAGGATCGCTATATAAATCTTTGCTACAAAATCTATAATATGAATAATTCTAATTTCACAAACGAATTACAATGGACACCTGAAGCTAAGACTAAATTGAAAAAGATTCCCTATTTTGTTCGGACTCAGGCACGACAACGAATCGAAGAGTTGGCCAGAGAAGCAGAGCAAGAAATAGTAACAGCAGAAATAGTTGAGCAAGCTAGATTGGAATTTGGCCAGTAGGGCAAACGTTATCTCAACCAACAAACTCAAACAAAATTGTGACGAGCAAAGCAATTACTTTTTGCACTCTAGAAAAAGCTCCCATAAAGCTTTAGACTGGAGTTTTGCAGATAGTCGAGTTTGAGGTGTAGAAAATCAACAGTGAGAAAAATTATAATTGCTGGGAACTGGAAAATGTACAAAACCCAAGTAGAAGCTAAAGAGTTTCTCCAGGGTGTGATGTCTCAATTAACAAAAACCCCCGAAGAACGTGAAGTAGTTCTCTGCACTCCCTTCACTGCACTAGATTTTATGTCAAAAAGTTTGTATTGGAGTCGAATCAAGTTGGGTGCGCAAAATGTTCACTGGGAAGACGAGGGAGCATACACAGGAGAAATTTCTGGCTCAATGCTGAAGGAAGTTGGAGTTAATTATGTAATTGTGGGTCACAGTGAGCGCCGTCAATATTTTGGCGAAACTGATGAAACAGTCAATTTGCGCTTAAAAGCTGCTCAGAAGTATGGTTTAACTCCTATTCTCTGTGTGGGAGAAACTAAGCAACAAAGAGATTCGGGTGAGACAGAATCACATATATTTTCTCAATTGGCCAAGGATTTAGTTGATGTGGAGCAAGGAAATCTAGTAATTGCTTATGAGCCAATATGGGCCATTGGCACTGGTGACACTTGTGAAGCGACAGAAGCTAACCGAGTTATTGGTTTAATTCGTGGTAAGTTGAATGATTGTAATGTCACTATTCAATATGGTGGTTCTGTTAAACCTAGTAATGTTGATGAAATTATGGCACAACCAGAAATTGATGGTGCTTTAGTTGGGGGTGCAAGTTTGAAACCTGATAGTTTTGCTCGTCTGATTAATTATCAATAACTTTAATATTGTTGATTGTTGATTAGACTTCGCCACAGAAGTTGGGAAGAGGAAACAGAAGCAGAAAAAAAGGGAGAAAAAAAGATTTAATTTTTACTTTTGCAAGAGGTATATTGCAGCAAAATAGAAAGATAAATTTACCAATATCCTAAGATTTTGCCCTATAGTTTAGTTGGTGGCAATGAGATGGAGATTAAAATTCTATAATTGGATATAGATTTTATGGAAGTGTTAAATCTGGTTTTTGCTCGACTCACGGCTAAAAACTTTTTTTCTTCCCTTTTGCTTAAAAAGATAGGGAATAGGGAGTAGGGAGTAGGGAGTAGTAGTTCGGTAAACAGGGAATAGAAAAGAAGAAAAATAACTGTATCTCAGTACCTTGATAAATCCTATATTCTTGTTAGAAAATTCTTGCTCAAATCAGTATCATTAAGATGTCCGGATAATAAGTGATAAAAAAGTTTTTGTTTGTAGTAGGGCTTGAGCAATATCTATATTATACAAATTACCATGTATTAATGCTATACTTAGATGACATTTCAATTATTAAGTAATTAACACTGGCTAAATAACTTTTTTGATAATTACAAGTAGCGTTAATGTTAATTATTCTTATGTTTACTACGACCTACGGACGTTGTATCCAACGTCCGTACTAGGTAGGGACGTTGGATA
>NZ_JAAHGT010000871.1 GCF_010672385.1 Okeania sp. SIO2F4 | reverse complement strand
TCTGCCCTATTCCTGGAAAAAAATATGATAAATTTACAGCAAGCCAAGGTTCTTTATTAGAAAAAGATTGATTCATTTTTTAACCTTACTTATGATAATTTTACTGACAAAAAATTCCGATAATATTACAGCACATTTTAAAATGGTGAGGTACAGTTGAACATTAATCTCTTTTCCCTGTTGCCTAAAATATAAAAAACTTTATACCTCATCAACTCCAAAACTGCTTTCATTAATGGATAATGGATAATTACCTCGGGTTTTAACTGAGAGGATTGAATATAAGGAATATTTTCTTTGTTTTCCCCTATCCAAGGGGAGGCTTCAAGGCGCGAATTATTTAATTATTAATTATTAATTATTAATTTTTCGGTAAGTTATTTCTCAACTGAAAAAATCATATGAAAATAATATGATTTTTGATAAGTTTAATACCCCACATTCTACAGGTTTTCTAGAATTGGTTTGCTTTTGAATCTGCATCTACCTTTCCCTTCCTCCTGCTCCAAACACAATCAAAAAAGATAGTTACCGAAAAATTAAGGTTTAAAGCCTTTGGGGATTAATTATCAATTATCAATTATCAATTGGTAAAAGATTTTCGAGAAAAATGTAGGAAAAAATTTTTGACTTTTACTTTTCCCTCACTCCCCTACTCAAGATATGGGTTGAAAAATATTTGAGAAATGGTATAAATCTTGTAGGGGTAAAATTTATCAACTTCCCCTACTAACTCCTACAAAAAAAATATAACTCTACAAGATTTTATGAAATTAGTATTATATTAAATCTGCTGAAGTCGGTAGAAAAAAATGTTTCATCTTCAGCAAAGAGTAAATCTTGATAAATTCTGCTCTCTGCTGAATCCTGAATTATAATTAACTATCTAATTATACCAATGCTACTGGATGCGATCTTACTTCTTACTTTTTACTTCTTTTAATCCCAAATCAACAGCAACTCTATGAGCACAAGCAAAACCAGAAAATGCTACAGCATTCAAACCTTGACCAGGAAATGTACTATCTCCAACACAATATAAACCAGGTATTGCAGTGCGATTAAATGGCATTCCTAATAAACCTTTTAATTTACGCTGAGGAATAGGTCCATAAGTTCCATCTTGTCGGTTTAAAAATTTTTGATGGGAGCGAGCTGTTCCTACTTCTATATGATCTAAACTTGCATTTAAACCGGGAAAAATATTTTCTAACCTATTAATAACTCCTTTTGCCGCTACTTCTTTTTTTGCTTCATATTCTTGAGCTGATAATTTTTGCCAGTCTTGCATATAACTAGGTGTAAAAGTATGAACAATATGATATCCTTCTGGCGCCAAACTTGGGTCTAATAATGTAGGAATAGAAACAAAAATTGTACCTTCTGGTGCCTCCATTTTCTCCCAGTTTTCTAAGAGAATATGATGACATTCTGTACCTGGAGGAAATACTTTAGCTTCTACTCCTAAATGCAAGCTTAAAAAACTTGGTGATTTTTGATAATTACTGCGCCATCTCATCTCACTTCGGGGTATATTTTTTTCTGGAACTAATTTGCCAAAAGTATCCCATCTTGTCGCGTTAGAAATAATCCGTTTACCTCGATAAACTCTACCATTAGTTAATTCCACTCCTACAGCTTTTCCGTTTTCGATGATAATTTTTTTGACGCGGGATTTATATTGAATTTCTCCTCCATTTCTCTCCAAACCTTCTACCAATTTTTGCGAAATTTTTCCCACGCCACCTTTAGGATAATTAATACCTCCATAATGTCGGTCAGAAAATACCATCCCAGCATTAATCATCGGAGTTAAATCTGCTGGAACTACTGACCAACAATAACATTCCATATCAATAAATTTTAATAACTGGGAATCATGAATATATCGACGGGCAACATCTCCAACATTTTGGGGCAAATACTTCAATAACCCTAAACAAGACCCAGGATTTTGAAAAAAAGATTTCGAGAGATATTGTAATTCTTCTAAAGATAATAACTCCATGGAATTGAGACAATTAAAGACTGCCCAACATTCATCATAAAATTGTCTAATTCCTTTCCTTTCATGGGGAAACTTTTGAGTTAATTCTTCTATAAACTGTTCATAGTTTTGGTGAACTTTTAACTCTAAATTATCTGGTAAGTGATAATGTATTTGTACCGGATCTGGAATTGTTTCCATACTAACATTCACAGCATCTAAAGCACGAGTAAGTAAATTTGTTGTGCCTTTTTTGCCAAAGCCAAATATCATCGATGCACCAACATCAAATGTGTATCCTTTTCTTTCAAAGAAACCCGAACTACCACCAGGAATAATATAACTTTCTAAGACTATAACTTTGGCTCCTTTAGCTACAAGTTGAGTGGCTGTAACTAAACCACCCATACCAGAGCCAATTACAATTGCATCATATTCAGGTATTGCCAGAAATTTGTCAACTAATGAGGGAGATGTGATAGATTCTGCCATAGTAAACCTTTGATAATTTTCTTAATTTTAATCTATTACTGATAATTTTGATAGTATCAGAACTTAGGCACACCCCACCCAAAAACCCTGATTTTTTCCTAGATATCTATTGTTAAAACCAACCATTTATTGTACTAACCTGGTTTCTTTGTGTCAGTCCTAAGTATGTAAGTATTTCTTGTGGAATGCGGAGCTAACAGCTAGAGCGCCATTAACTTATTCTTTTTGAAGAAAGAATCAGAGTTTAAAGATTGAATGAAAATTAATAGTTACTGTCATTTGCATTCTTTGCTAATCTTTCTAATTAATTACTTGGTGCAGAATTATTACCACCGAAAAGCTAAAATCTGAAGGGTAATATCTGAATGCTTACCTAAGTATTTCATTTGAGTTAATTAGGTTGAGTATATCTAGGGTTGATTAAATTACTGAGATACACAAATTTTTAATTTTGTAAATAATAGGGAATAGAAAAAATACTCTATTTCATTAATATCATAAACTCTAGATCAATACTTAATAAATTAAGAGATTTAGAGGGTATCTTTGAATAATTAATAATTACTTCTTCTGAAAAAGAAGATAATTGTTTACAGCAGTTTTCATTTCAGTAGACCACAGTAGGGGCGATTCGCGAATCGCCCCTGCAGGGTTTTGGTGATGACGATGTGGTTCATCAATCTGAAAAGCGCTGTAAAAGAAAATTTTTTTCTCCTTGAAACGAGAAGCTTTAAACCTTAGTTTTTCGGTAAATAAAATATTAAATCCTGGTGTAAAGTGGGTATGAAAAGCGCAACATGAAAAGGTGCAAGCTTTATAGTTAAACTTAATAGTGAGCTGCTGTAATTCGCCGTAACCTTTGAGCATCCCTTAAGATTTATTTTCTATACCAATTCACTTTAAAGATGTCATAAATACTTTCAAACTATATATGTGAAATAATTTCCTGAAATTACTGTGGTGTCAAAGTTTTGATCCTATAATACCACTTTGAAAAAAGAATCCTACTGGACCGACACACCTTAAATGGTGCGTTAGATGGGGAGTGTGGGAAGGGTGGGAAGTGTGGTCCGGGTGGGGAGAAAAAGACACCTAGAAACAAAAATAAGAGTGCACAGTTTTAGCTGTGTCAGTCTACTACGAAAAGGTAGCTCTTGATCGGATGTGCTGAAAAATAGCTGCTCCAATTCATGTTAGATAGTTATATCTATCGTTTTTCCTTTTTTTTTTGAATGTTTATCTCTTCTTGCTTCTTGCTTCTTGCTTCTTGCTTATTTCTACCATTTGTAGCAAACATTTATAAAATTTGTATAAAATCTAAATGCATGACTTTTGACTTCCGTGAAACGGTATAGATACCTTCTTCAAGATTTGTAGATATCTTTAATATTTGACAAAGTAGGTAGGTGTAAAAAAATCGCAAACTCTGGTGAGGTCAGAGAAAATTTTTAATCACTATCTACAGTTATTATGTTCCCTCTCAAGAATCATTTTCTATTTAATTTAACCCACCTACTTAACAATCTCAATCTTGATAAGAATTGCCTTTAAGAGAGTGAATTCACAAGCAAAGATTAAGGTAGCGTATTGGCTTAATATTCAGTATGTTCGGTGGGTTACGGCGGACAGTTAAGAGTTTAGTGAGACTTACACAATTT
>NZ_JAAHGT010000870.1 GCF_010672385.1 Okeania sp. SIO2F4 | reverse complement strand
ACTGCAACCTCAATCCCACCAAATCTTGATCTGGCAGTTACAAGTCTGACTCACCTTGAGAGTCTTCAACTGTATATCTCGATAGTGCTTTGCCATAATATCTGTAAAATTTACCAGTAGTTCGAGAATATCTGCCACGTTGTACAGTAAACTGACCAGAAATAAGTTCACTTTCACGTTTGCGGCTTCCTCGCCTCATCGCAAGATTTAGCCTAATATCCTTTAACACTTCAGGACTCTTATCTTTTAGATAGTCAACGGTCATTTCAGTTATCAGTTATCAGCTATCAGTTATCAGCGAACCTCCGAGTCAACTCGGAGGCTTGAAATACTGAGTTAAATATTTCTCTTGGTCGATTGGAGGCAAGCGTTCGCGTAGCGTCCCGGAGGGAACGGAAACCTCGCCATCCCTCGAGCGCTTTTTCATCCCCTATCCAAGGGGAGGCGCATGCCCTCTTTTTTTGGTAAATGATGTACACTTGAAACGTCTTGAATTAAAATGTGCAAAATATTTGTTTACGATGTCACTCATTTAATACCTCCAGATACCTAATAAACGGGAATGCCAAAACTTGAGCTCAAAGACATTCCCTAGCTTTGATCTCACCTTGACAAATTTGAATTAACTCAATACCAATCAGTTTGAATTAACACTAAACCACTTAGATAAACGATCATCGTCTAGGCAAGTCTCCTTTGCTAGGGAACTGTGGGTTGGAGATAGGATAACAACCCACGAAGACAGAAAATAAAGTGTAAGAATGTTTGACGCTACAAACTAATAAGAGATTCTTAGTATTAATGTTTGGTTATTTCGACTCTTTAGGGCATCACCTCCCAAGAATTTATTGTGTAATACTTGATAAATATTATTTAGTGTGTAAATAATTTTGTCAAGGGGTTTGAGTAAAATTATTTTATACACAAACAATGGACACAAAAAAAACTGATGGCAGGAAAACCAAAGTACAACAGTCCCAAGAAGCGGACCAATCTGTCGCTAACACCGGAAACCCTGGAAAAGATGGACAGCATAGCAGAAGCATTGAATATCAGCAGGAGCGAGTTAGTGGAGAAATGGACGCGGGCTTGGGAAGAAATGCAATCTATAGGACTATTGGGGGAATCCTTGGCCTGTTCCGAGAGGTGATCAAAGAAGGCGAGGATTACATCGATGGTCACGGTGAACGTCTTGAAACCAGATTGATTGAACACAAACAAAAAAAGGCAAGATACCTGCAAAAAGCTGCTGCTTTGGAAAGGGAAGTTGCTCGACTCTTGGAACAGGTGAAGCATTTACCCGAAGATTCTACGGAATCTGAATAAACCACAAGAATTGCCGATCACTTAACTTAGCGATCGGCAATTTTCGTACATATATATATAGGAGAAAAAATGCAGCAAGATACAATTCCCACATTAGAAATTACAATGGGGCATCAAAACCCTTGGCATGAAGGGATGATGGAAATATTTGGAGAAGTTATCCCACTTTACCTAGACAAGGACTTATTCAACCTCCTGGCCAAGAAACCGCAAATGTGGGGCATTCACTCAGTAAAATTAGACTGAGGATATCTAGGAATATTGTCCATATCTCATCTCAATATAAACACTGGGAAGTTTGACACGGAATTCGTAGCGTTAAACCACAACAAAGAGCAAGTTCCCTCAGATGAATTACTAACAGAAATTGGGAAGACCTTGGAAGCACAAATATTTGCCCATGTTCAAGAAATATTAGAGGAAATGTCGAGGGTACTAGAAAGAGCCAAACCTACCATGTCAATGACATCTACCCATCTGACAATTAAAAATATCCGCAGAAGTTTACGCGATCGCCAAAGGGAGTTAAATTGAATGGCCATAGTTCGTACTGGTGATTGGATTGAGGTAAAAACGACACGACTCAATTCAGGCAAAACCAAGCTCAAAGGTAAAACATTCCAGGTTTTAAGGACAAATGTCACATCTGGAGAATTAGTAGTAGATACTGGAGAGATTATGGGCCAAGTAAAATTACTAAATAGTGATGTAAGTCTAGCACTGCCCCCAAAATTTCCAGCAGTTCAAAAAACTTCGAGCACTTTAGACTCAACTTTAACTCGAATCAAAAATTTAACTAATCGATACAAAGAATCTGGAGGCAAAATTGATACCTACTTTTTGGAGCAAATACTAGGCAGGGAGGCTCATGAGCAAATACTGTCTAACCTATATATATCAGCAAAAAACAGTTTATGCTCCGAAGGTGTCAAAGAAGGTTTGTGCTCCGAAAAAATCGATAATTCCGGAGCAAAAACTATAGGAAACCCTCCCAAGAATGAAGGTAGCAGACCGCCTGGTAGAAAAAATACCAAAGTAGCCTCAGGTTGGCTAGACAAATACGACCGGACAACGGATGGTAGAACTACCTGGTATTTTTGCCGGGACAAATACATCACAAAGGTAAAAAAAACCAAAATTACCAACACCCAAAAACAAGCAGTAGAAAATTTAATCAAGTTGGGCTACTGAGCCACTCAAATTCAAGACTTTGTCAATGGTGGGGTAGAATTTTAATTGTCCGACCTGAAGCTTTTTAACCTCCGAAGTAGTTCATTTTAGAATTAACCAATTGTGAGGCGAGCGATCGCCTTTTTTTTGTGCCTATTTAAAGCCTAGGCCGAACATCCAATCCTACTACCCCCCAATAGTCGCCCATATAGTCCAATATAGGGATAAAATGCGCTCTTTTTTATAGAATAGCTCAAACGCCTAAGTGGAGTCTGATGTAGGTACTATCAATATTTGCGAGATTCAGATTCCATCATTTTTTAAGAGCAATAAGCGGTTTTTATCAAAATAATTGGGTCGCGCAACCCCGCCTTTTAAGGCGAAATATTTTTGGAGCGTTGCTCTAATCCCCGTTACAAAAATAACTTCTGACTTCTGAGTTCTAACTTCTGAGTTCGTTAACCCTATAGTATTAAATAGCACGACCAAGATACCCGCCCCTACCGCTCCTGTCAAGTTTAAGTTCTTGGAGGACAGAAGTAATTTTTGCATTAACCGATATTAGACCAGAAATCAAACTGATAAATTCTCTCACTCGGGCAGATATTCCATCAATAAACATTGAAGATAGTACGGCTATTAAATTACAAAAATCTGTTGATTCAAAAAACAATAGTCAGCTTTTAGGGTTGAGATTTAAAAAAAACAACGAAGAAATCGGGACAATAGAATTAAAAAATTATGGGATTGTCTATAACCTTTCTTTGATAGGACGATTTGGCAGAAATGCTAAGTTCTTAGATAGCAATTCTGTATTGACTTGTGAAGTTTTTGACTGGGGATTTGGCACTATAAATACATTGGATTATATAAATATCAATGTTGATTATTTATTTGAAATAAGTGGGTTTCAACCCAGTGATGAATTCAGCTTGAGTTTTGGTTAGTTTGCAATGGCAAGACGTAGACGGGGCAGAGAAAAAGCAGAAGAAATACAAGAAATAATAGAAGACGCGGCGGATTTGGCATATTCTGCTCAAGAGGAGGGGGTTGAAAAAGCTGTAGATGATTATATAGGTGAAAAAATTAGGGATGCGACACAAAAAGCTGCAATGAGGCGGTTGGGAAATCATCCGGCTTTGATTCTTTTACCGGAGTTTATCGAAGCTCAAAAAGGTTATGGACCAGCTATTTACGAGGATACATCGACCGATTTAAGAAGGGAATTAGGGTCGGAGAGTGAAGACCCTACTTTAGAGGATGTAGAACAACTTTTTGAAGATTCGGAATTATTAGAGGATATTATTGATGAAGAGCTCGAAGAAATTGACGATATTATTGAACAATTGGATGAGAAAGATTTAGAAAAAATTGTAGAAGATTTTGAAGAAGAAATACCTAATGAAGAAATAGAAACAGATGAGCATGAAGAGGATGGAAAAAAATGTCATTCAATATCAATAGGATTTGGTGACGATCAAATTACCTTTAATACTTGGGATCAAAACGATAATTTTGATGATGATGAGTTAAATGAAATTGATGAAAAAAGTGATGGTGATTACGAAATACCAGACATTCCCGGTAGCGGGCTTTGGTGCAAGGAATTTTCAATTACACTTGGGGTACCAGCAACTTCAGTGTTGAAG
>NZ_JAAHGT010000087.1 GCF_010672385.1 Okeania sp. SIO2F4 | reverse complement strand
CTTTGCAGTTGTTAGCTTATCATATTGCTGCTCATCGTGGTTTGGATGTCTATCAACCAAGGAATTTGGCAAAGTCGGTGACAGTGGAGTAGGATTTTTTCAGTGAACAGTTATCAGTTAGCCTCTTACTAGGAACTGCGTTAACAGTTATCAGTATCTTCTGTTGAAATAGTTGGATATTGCAAAGTAGGGACGTTGCATCTAACGTTCCTACTGATTTATCATTTGTAAAAAAAGGAAAATGGAGTCATGTTAAAACAACTAGATCGAATTACTTTTGACCCGAAAATTATGACAGGAAAAGCTTGTATTCGAGGAATGCGAATTCCTGTTTCTTTAATTCTGAATTTAGTTGCTAATGGGAAACCTAATCAGGAAATTTTAGAGGAATATCCCGATCTAGAATTAGAGGATATTAAACAATGTTTATTTTATGCTGCCTGGTTAGCTGAAGAAAGAGTTATTCCTATTGAAAAAAAGCAGGAGTTACAGCGGTTTTCATTTCAGTAGACCACAGTAGGGACGTTGCATGCAACGTCCCTACATGGTTTTGGTTATAACGATGTGGTTCATCAAGAGCGAAAAGCGCTGTAGAATCGGTAAAATGAAGTTTCTAGCAGATATGGGTATTTCTCAAAGAACTGTAGAACGGCTACGAAATAAAGGCTATGATATTGTTCATTTAAGGGAACAAGGGTTACAAAGATTGGCAGATGAAAATATCTTAGCTAAAGCTATAACTGAGGAACGAATATAGACAGGAAGAAACTTTTACGTCATAACGGCCATTAATAAGCACGGCTTCTAGGCACTTTTAGGCGATTGACGTAATTTCCTTACATAGAGTGACTCTCAGCCATTTTTAAACCATAAAATGTGTAAGTCTCATCTTTTTTATGGAGATAGGTTTGAGAGTTCAATTAGATTTTGATCGGGATCGCGCACGTACACCGATCTCAAAGCTGATACGGCTCCAGTTCTATAGACACAACCCTCTATAATTTCGATGCCGTTTTGCTCAAGCTCTTTGATAACCTCATCAAGGGGTGTATCAACAATGAAACATAAATCTGCTGAACCTGGTGTTGGCGTTTGTGCCTTTGGCTCAAATTCTTGGCCAACTTCATGAAGATTGATTTTTTGAGAACCAAATATCAGAGCTTTTCGGTTATTGCCGAAGGTCACTTCTTCCATGCCTAAAGCTTTATAAAAAGCGAGAGTTAAATCTAGAGATTTAACCGTTAAAACAAGATGATCTAGTCTACATATATGCATATCATGCCTCCTTTCTGCCAAAGAGTAAATCCCAAAGGCCGGTTATTACATTATGGTATAACTCCGGTTTCTGATACGCGCGTGTAAGTAAAAACGCGCCTTGAACATTGGCTATAATTGCCTATGCTCTATTTATCTTTTTCAAGGATTATATAATACAGATATTAGAAAGAGTCTACAAGAACTCATTGAACTTAATAAAATAACTTGGTTAACCTTTTTTGATAAAGGAGTTATCAGCTTATGAATTTAATCAAAATCTTACAAGAAAATCGTTTAATGAAAACACCTCAAGAAATTAAGATATTTGAGGAAACTTTAGAAAAAATTGCTGAACATCCTAATGATGACAATTTAAAAGACTTACATCTTATTTTAGATGATAATTGTGAACATCCTGAAATTATGTTTAGTTTAGTTCATTTTTTAGAAGATTTTGAACTACAAAAACAAATACAAGCTTTTATTGAACTTATTCCTCAATTAATGAACGCTGCACCTGAATGGACAAAAATAATTCACTATCGAATAATTAATGATGAATCTGCTTGTAAACTTTATCAAAATAGCCTGGAATTAGCTAATTAAAGGACACCTCATTTCTTATATCAACTTTTACTAGAAAGCGTTAAAAATTATCTCAATTTACCTTCGGAGGTCATGTTCACCTAAATTATTGTATTCTTTCTAGAAGCTAAAATGATATTCTAGTATCTGTCATCAATTCAAAAATGTGACTTTTTCTTGTGTTTGTTCCACATTAATTAATTCAATTTGAGACTCAGAAACTTCTACTGTATCTTGAGCAATTAAACCTTCTACACTGTAGCCATCTTCTTCTTGAGACATGGGATAATATTCAACAATTACCCCAATACTACCTTTTTTGAGATTAAACTCAGGAATATCTTGAATTAATTTAACTTTATAAAATAGAGGAAAAGTCATTTTAGTTATTATTTATAGCATTTATTAGTAAGTTTGAGGTACACTGCTAGAGATCCCCCCTAACCCCCCTTGACAAAGGGGGGAACCGGAAGTCCCCCTTTTTAAGGGGGATTTAGGGGGATCGTTGATGTGCCTCACCTACTATATTAGTTATCAATTTAAAAATGTTGCTTTTTCTTTTGTTTGTTCAATATTAATTAATTTAAGTATAAATAAAGTAGGTTTTAAAGAATCAGGAGAAAACTGAGTTATGAGACAAATTATTTTAACCCCCGAACAAGAAAAGTTGTTAGAAAAATTACTGAATACTGGCAAATATAACACAGCTCAAGAGGCGATCGCTAGAGCATTTCAGTTATTGGAGGAAGAGGATGATGATATTAAATTACCCTCTTATGTTAAAGGGACTGAATCTGCGAAAAAGTTATTGAAGGAAAAAATTAAAAAGTATCGAGAGGAACGAGAAAAAAATAAGAATAAACCTATCGATCCTGAAAGAGCAAGGTTAAGTCAAGAATTGCGAGAATTATTTGATAAAACTCAAGCAATTCCAGGAATTCAAGAGATTACTGAGGAGGAAATAGTCGCTGAAATTGAAGCTTATCGGAGAGGTGAATGAGAATTATTGTTGATACTAATGTTTTAATTTCTGCGGTTTTAAAAGGAAGAAAACCTAGAGCGATTATCCAATTAATTAGCGATAGTTATGATATGGATTGGATAGTTTCTCAAGAGATTTTAGCAGAAGATCGAGAAGTGTTAAATCGACGTAAGTTAAAGTTAACAAATGAGGTAAGACAGGAATGGCTTGATAAGATTGAAACAATTCCTAAATTAATTGAAATGAATCTTATAGTTGACTTTAAAAGAGACCCTAAAGATGCTAAGTTTATCGCTTTAGCAATGGCAAGTGAAGCGGATTTTTTGATTACAGGGGATAAAGATTTTAGTGAGATGAGAGAATTACCAAAAACAGTTATTATTTCGGTTTCTTTGTTCTATGATTTCTTTATAAATGAGGAATAGATAGATGTTGAAAATGGTTATTGCTCGTTTAGGAGAAAACTGAGTTATGAGACAAATTACTTTAACCTCTGAACAAGAAAAGTTATTAGAAAAAGAAACTCATACCATGTTCGGATAATAAGTTATAAAAAAGTTTTTGTTTGTAGTAGGGCTTTAGCCCGAACTATAGATAGGGCTGAAGCCCTACTACAAACTATCACATATCATAACCAAAACCCTGTAGGGGCGATTCGCTTGCTCGCCCCTACTGTGGTCTACTGAAATGAAAACCGCTGTAAAATCTACTCCCTAATTACCTGATTTGGAAATTATCCTCAGTAATAGTGGGCGCACCATCAAGGATAGCAAACTGAGTAGACTCACCATCTACATTGTAGAATATACCGCCAGACTCTTCACTGTAGACAATGAAAGCACTAGAGCTATCTACATCATCATCATCGGTAACTATAGCAAAATCACTATTAACACTGAAACCAATTCCAGCACTACTCTCAAGCTCAGTAAAAGTTGAGCGGTCTAGAAGAATTCGATCGCCTTGGTTTCCATCTTCATCTGGTCTGAGGTCTGGTTGGAAATCATTGATAGTATCAACACCAAAATCATCGGAGTCAAATTCTTCATTACTATTGAAAATAAAGATGTCAATACTTGCACCACCAGTTAAAGTATCGTCGCCAGCACCGCCATTGATGCGATCGCGACCTTGACCACCATTCAACACATCATGACCATCACCACCAAGTAGGCGATCGTTGTCTTGACGACCTTGAAGTGTATCATTACCATCCTGACCGAACAAGAAATCACTACCACGACTACCAATAATTGAGTCGTCACCAGCACTACCTGCTAAGGTATCCGCGCCATTCAAACCGACAATAGTATCGTTGCCAGTGTCACCACTGAGAGCTTCAGCTTCGGGAGTACCTGTAATTAGCCTATCTTCGCTAGGATCTGTATCTTCAATAACGATTTGATCTACTTGATTTTCTGCATCAACAATATAACCATCTCCTGTTTCCAACTCAATAGTTGTGGTTTCACTTCCTTCCTCCTCACCATCAAAAAGAGTTGTCCAGGTAACAGTTGCTGTAGTTGCACCTTCATCAATAGTAATGGCGGAACGTCCGAGTTCATCTCCAACTGGGTCGAGAGATTCGAGGTTAGAAGCATTGGTTAACTCAGGAGGGAAATCTATATCGCCGAGAGCATTATCTGAATCTGTTTCTGACCAAACTACTCGCAAACCACCTTCTGGAGCAGGTACATTTAAGTTGAAAGTTAAAGAGTATTCATCTCCATTTTCACTAACAGTGTCAGGTTCAACCTCAATACTGACTGTAGGAATAGGAACTCCTATTCCTGGTGCTAAGTCTAGAGGTTCGTCTAGCTCTATCTGAATGATTTCGTTATTATCAATCTCTGGTGGTCGTCCCATGGAGAAAGGATAGTTGTTGTCATTGGCAACCAGAATTGTGTCTTCATCAATAACTAACACATTCTCAATGGTGAAAAAGGGGAAGTCAAAGCTAGTGTCGCCATCACCGTTGAGGTCGTCGGGGTCGTCAATATCTAGTAAGTCTACAACTTCCTCTTTGGCAACAAAACCTTCATCATCAACTTCAGAAATATCAATCTTAAAGATTTTCTTGAACTCAGCTTCATCCCCTTGACGACCATCTCGTTCAATAACTAAAAATTCAGTTTCATTGATGGGAGTAAAGTCACCAATAGCATGACCAGCTACATCAGTAGGATAGAAACCAACTAGATCCTCCTCAAAAGAGCTAGAAGCAGGATCGAATTCATAGATGCGCAACGCATTATCCGGATCGCCTTCAACTGCACCCTCTAATAAAGGATAGAAAGTTTCGCGGTCGGGACTAAATGCCATACCTTCATAACCACGGGAAGTCCGTATATTTGGTTCATCAATAAATTGCTCTACAACTATGCTGCCAGTAGCAGGGAAGTCAGTAAAGAAACCATCTGCACCAATTTCGATAAGTTGCTCGAACTCTTCTCCTGGAGTTTGAGGTGTACCATCGGGGTTGAGAGTAAGGAAACGCTCTTCATCACGCAAAGTGTAGGGATGAACCTGCAAACCTGCATCATGTGCCCAATCTATTAGTGGTAATACCTCCCCAGTTAATTGAGTGGTAATTTCCGCGTTACCATCACCGTCACCATCAACGGGTGTCTCTATATCATCTCGGAGCAAGAAACTATTTTTCCAAGGTCCTAAACCATCAGCGTAGGCACCGATTAGTTCGATTACTTCCGGGTTTGCTAGGTCGGCGTAGGTAGGAACACTAGAGAAGTCGATTAGGTCAGCTAGGTTGCCGTAGATAGCACGAGTATTAGCAGTTTCGAGGAGAGGTTGTAGCCTTTCAGGATTAAAGGAAATATCAGCCTGAGTTTCTCCTATAGGCTCAATTCCAGTAACTTTAACTATCATGTCGTCAAAGTCTTGATTGGAATTAGCAAAGGGCAACTCCTCGGCGGCAATGATGAATTCGTTTTCAACTTCGGAATAAACAGCAAACTGAGGATCGCTCTCTGGATTCAGAGCATTGTTAGTTGAAAAGGTGTAGCTTTCGGCTCCTAATCCGGTAGGGTCGCCAATGGGTAAGCTGTTTATTAGCCCAAAGTGAACTTGCTGACTAAAGTTATTGGCAACTTCATCACCATTAATAGCAACTACACCTGCCTCGCTAATGGTAACTTCGATAGATTTAGGTGCGCTGTCTGGACCAGCAAATAGAACGACAGTGTTATCGGGATTGGTGGCATCCTGTAGAATAAATTGGTTAGTATCTTGGAGGTTGCCAAACTGATCGAGTATCTCTTGAGGTGCTCCAGGTCCGGGATTTTTCTCAGCTAAAAGGGTTACGGTAAAAGCACTACCAGTGAAGGTAGCATAGTTGACCTGATCTGTGATTGCATCAATACCAGTGGGTTCAAACTGCTCGGAATTGGCAACGAAATCGAAGGGTACTGAGAACCCGCCGCCACCTTCGTTGATGAATTCATCTTCAGTGTCACCGAGTAACTGCACTAGCTTTAGGTTTTCGAGACCTTGAGCAGGTAATATTTCGTTGCGCAGCTCAAGTAGGTTTTGAACTTCAAATGACTGGATAAAAATACGGTCAGGGTCGGTAAAACCTGTATTTTGCAGAGTTTGAATTAGGGGTTCTTCTAAAGATAAGTTCTGCTCGTCGAAGAAAGTCGGGTGTTTGGTTTCTGGATAGATGCCAACTTCAAACCCAAATTCTTCCATTTCTTGTACCAACTCGATAACTTCTTGGAAGGTGGGAATCTCAAATTCACCATTGAAAGATTGGTCGCGGAAGTCACGAGATTGAACGGCGCGTAGTTGTTTTATTTCTGCTAGGGTGAAGTCTTCTGCAAAATAATTAGTAACTGCTTCACCATCAAGAATCTTGGTAGTTTCACGCTCTGGGAATATTTCAGCAACGTTGGTGGTTTCGCCTAGCATCGGTTCGTGTCGGGCAATAAGAACTCCATCGGAAGTAATTACGAGGTCTGGTTCAACGAAGTCCGCACCTTGAACAATAGCTAAACGATATGCTTCTAAGGTATGCTCTGGGAAGTCACCACTTGCACCCCGGTGTCCGATAACTATTGGTGCGCTGCCGTCGAGGGTATTGAAATTATTGAGGTTAGGATTTTGAGGCGCTCGTACTTCGTCGGCAACAATAGCATCCCGAACGGGAACTCCTGTCCGTGCGAAGTCTGTAAAGAAACCATCTGCTCCGATATCTATTAGTTGTTCAAATTCTTCTTCAGGAGTTTGAGGTGTTCCTGTTCCTAAAGACAAGAAGGAAAAAGAACCATCAGCGACAAATGGTCCACCGGTGGGAAGAAGTAGACCTGAGTCTGGATCGACGACAAAAGTAGCAGCAGCATTTTCTGATAAGGCAAAACCAAAACCAAGGAACCCATCAGTGTCAACTCCATTGGTAATTGGATCGACAGTACCACTTTCCTGAACAATTCCCAGATCGTTAGTATCCAAAAAGTCTTCCGATATAAACACACTGGAGACGCTGCCGGACTCAGGACCACCGACTGTGACGAACTCCCCAGTTTCTTCATTGAATTCTAACAAAATATTGTTCACGCCAAAACCTGCTTCTACACCTGCTAAGTCAGGGTTGCCTATTTCTTCGGCGAATTCGGGAGCAACAAACAAGGGAATGGCTGGCGAAGAAATTATTCCTGTATTCGGATCGAAGGTTAAGTCTGCTAGCTCTAATGTAAAGTCAAAGAATGCTTCCGTATTATTTTCTTCATCAGTTTGAGTGGAATCGATACGGCTATAAAGAGCGGCATTTCCACCGGGGCGCTCTATACCTACTAGGGCGTTGAGAATTATTTGCGGGCTATTAAATTCCTCAACATCCGGGTTAAGAGTTAGAAAACGTTCTTCATCACGCAAAGTGTAGGGATGAACTTGCAAACCTGCATCGTGAGCATCTTCTATAAAGGAAGTAATTTCTCCTGTCAACTGACTATCAATTTCTGCTTCCCCATCTCCATCACCATCAACTGGGGTATCTAAAGACTCGCGCAATATAATGTTATTTTTCCAAGGTCCTGCCCCTTCTGCATACAACTCGCCGATCGCTTCTAGAAATTCTGCACTGTCGAGGTCTGCATAAACAGTATTTTCAGAGAGAGGAGCATCTAGTGCATCTAGGAATTCTTGACCGTAAATAGCTGCTAAGTCGTTACCTTCAGCAACATTAAACCGGATGTCGAATGGGAAAGAGAAGCCAGCATCTGGATTAGCTCCTTCAGTAGTATTTCCATATAGTTGAACTAAAGGAATATCTCCGAGTTCTGCATCATCTAACTGTTCTTGTAAGTCAATTAAGTTGGCAAATTCAAAGGACTGGATGAAAATACGGTCAGGGTCTGTGAAACCTGTGTCTTGCAGGGTTTGAATTAGAGGTTCTTCTAAAGATAAATCCTGTTCATCAAAAAATGTAGGGTGTTTGGTTTCGGGATAAATTCCAACTTGAACACCTGTTTCTGCTTCTACTCTTTGAACAAGTTCGATGATTTCTTCTAATGTCGGAATCTCAAATAACCCATCAAACTCAGGGTCGCGGAAGTCGCGAGATTGAACTGCGCGTAGTTGTTTGATTTCTTCAAGAGTAAAGTCTTCAGCAAAATAACCAGTTGTTTCTTCACCGTCAAGAATTTTGGTGCTTTGGCGTTCTGGACCGAATACTTCAGCAACGTTGGTGGTATCGTCTAGCAGTGGTTCGTGACGTGCGATGAGAAAGCCGTCGGATGTAGTTACAAGGTCGGGTTCAATAAAATCAGCACCAGCGGCGATCGCTGCTTCATAAGCTGCTAGGGTATGTTCTGGTAAGTCTCCGCTTGCACCTCTGTGGGCAATAACTAGAGGATCTTGGCCGTTAAGGGTGTTGAGTTCGATGGGGTTGGGTGTGGCAATTGGAGCTTCTAATAAAGTTCCGGTACTATCGAAGTGTAGGATATAAGGCCCAAATTCCTCTCCAATCCAAATATCGCCATTATCCGCGATGACAAAAGACTCGAGATCGAAGTCTGCTCCAGTGAGGAGGCGATCGCTTGTGTCTTCATTAACAATATCAAAGGGTATGAGATTATTAGGGTCTGCTAGTTGAATAAATCCTTGAATATCAACGCTAGTATTGCCATCTTCTGTTCCTGCAAAGTCTGGGTCAAGTTGATATAATCTGAGCAAATAGTCGGCACTATTTCCTTGAGAACCAAAACCATTGTCAGACAAAAACCAATAAGTGCTACCATCTTCACTACCAGGAGCAAATTGAACGCCACTAAATCCTTGTACTGGTTGACTATCAAATGGTGTTTCTCTATTCTGACTTTCAATAAAGTTTCCTGACGGGGGACCATCTGCAAATGTATCTGCTGGTAATACAGCAAATCCTACTAACTCCGGCATTTAATTCTCCTCTCACCTTGTAAATTTACAATTTGTTAAGAATTCCCCAGACATCATATTAGGTGAATGTTAAGTAAATATTTACAAAAGGTTAAATAAAGATTTAATTTAGGTTAAATAAATTTCAAAAATACTTAATTCCATAGGAAATATGCAAAATTAGACCTTTCAATAATTAACAATTAATTATTAGTTCTCCTGAAAAATAAGATGATTGAATAAAAAAAATTTTCTTTTTGTACTAATTTTTTTGAAAAACATAGTTTTTATATTTTAACCTGTTTGCATAAATTAGTAAGTATTAAAAACAACAATATTATCTGAAGTATTTGATATTTTGAGTAAACAAATTATGGTCTAGGTTATATAGAAATATTAAATAGGTTGCCATAAATTAACTAATTGCTAAAATAAAATTAAAGAATCATAAATTATGACCAGAAAATCAGGTGTCAAGTTTCCCCTTTAAAAGGAATAAAAAAAAGAAAATTCAGTATTTCAAGCCTCTCTATTGCACGAAGTACTGTTAACTAGCTATCAGCTTTTAGCATTTCCGTACCGGAATGCTTCCCTACGGGATGCTATGCATTCATGTGGCGCAGTCAAAAGCAAATAGCTAGCCTCCTGGGTCAGAACTAAGTTTTTTTCCTTACCGAAAAATAAAGATTTAAAGCCTCTCCTTTAAAGGAGAAAAAAGCGGTCGGAAAGCGGAGCATTCGGTCAGGATGGGATGGCGAGGTTTCCCGCTCTTACAGAGCCGCTCCGAAGTTCGCCATATCCAATATCCCCTTGAGAAGAAAAAAATTTCCTTTTTAACCAATCCTATCTATTTTAAGAAGAGGTAATTATTAATTATTAATTATTAATTATTAATTATTAATTATTGAACGAATACTCCGCAAATATGTCGCATAGAGTTTTTCATATCGGCGACAACGGAAACGGAGTTTTGGGGTACAAAACAGCTTTTAGTAGCTCTGGGTTAAAATCCCCGTCAACCCTAAGCGCAGGATGGTTTAGGAGATGTTGAAATCCCCTTTTAAAAGTAAAAAAATAATCTGAGTGATTGCTGAGTGCTGACCACTTCTTTAACTGATAACTAATAACTGAAATAACCATATAGACTTGCATATAATGTCTCTACTTCCAGATGGATTACCAATTAGCTATTAGTTTATTGGCAAAGTAAGCCTACAGATAAAAGCTATTTTATTCTGCCATAACTATCTCGCTTTCATGGTAGCTTACTCTACTTTATCAATATGAAAACTCTCTATAAATCCTCAGATAACTCCAATATTATTCCTGTATTTTGCAGTATTTTATAAAATTTAATAATTATCAATAAGCTAATAAAAAAATCAATGTAAACATTATAAGTGTGCATAGAAAAATGATAAAAATACAAAAAAAGCGTAAATCTTTGCAAGAAAACATTTACTATATTTTTGAATATTCCGACCAAAGAAATTTGTTAAGCTTACTAGATGATTTGGTGATTACTATTTTCACGAGCATTAGTGTGAGTGCATTTATTTTAGAAACATCTCCCAGATTTTCAGAACATTATCCTGAACAATTAAAATTAGTCGAAATACTTATAACTGGATTTTTTACTTTAGAATATTTGATCAGAATCTGGATATGTACGGTTAATCCTAAATATAATCATCCAATTTATGGCAGATTAAAATATCTAATTACACCCTTGGCATTGATAGACCTTGTAGCTATTTTGCCGTTTTATCTACAAGTATTATTTCCTAGTTTAGAATTTATAGAATTCACTCTGTTGCTGCGTTTATTTCGCTTATTTAAAATCAGCAGATATTCAGAATCACTGCGGACTATTCTTAAAGTTATAGTTGCAAAAAAAGAAGAATTAATAGCTACATTACTGATAGTAATTTTTGTCTTAGTTTTTGTCTCAAGTCTCATGTTTCTAGCAGAAAGTGAAGCACAACCAGAGAAATTTTCTAGTATTCTAGAGACTATGTGGTGGGGAGTAGTAACTTTAACAACTGTGGGTTATGGAGATGTTTATCCTATGACTCATTTAGGTAAATTATTGAGTGCTGCAGTTGCTTTTTTAGGTATTGGAATTTTTGGTCTACCAGCAGGTATAATTGCATCTGGTTTTGCTGAAGAAGTTCAAAAAAGACGGGTAAAAAAAATAGTTCATCCAGTAGGAAAAGATATTAAGGTAAGTTCGGAAACTACAGTTGCGCCACACCCAGACTTTAGACATCATCATCATACAAAACAAGAACAACTAAAGGCGATCGCTAATTATATTGATGAGTCATCGGAGATTATGAAATTTTGTATAGAAACAGCAAAGAAAAAGTATGGAAATTATTTTCAAAATGAGGAAATTATTAAAGATTTTGCTATGCTTCTTTATCAGGAGACAACCCGGAAATTTCACCGTTAGTAAAAGCAGCTAAGGAAGAGGGAATAATTCATTAATTGATAATTGATAATGAATAATGGATAATTACCTCAAGGAAAACCGTAACCCAATTGAATATAAGGAAATATTTTTAATGGATAATGAAAACTATCTCTAATTAGGGTTTGCGCTCAAAAGTCTTTTTCTCAGGGTAGGAGGACCGAGACAGGAGACAGGAGACAGGAGACAGGAGGAACGGGGAATTATAGAGGAGGTAGAAGGAATTATTGTCCCTTGATTTTTCTACCCTTGAGAGACCAAAATACTAACTTTATTAGTCTCTCAAGCTCAAAAAGTTACACTTTTTTCGCTCCAAAAAGGCGCTTACCTTTATATGTAAATGGTTTTAGATTTAATCAGCAAGCCCTAATTATCAATTATTGATTAATAAAAGCTATCTCCAATTATCAATTGTCAATTATCCATTATCCATTGGTAAAGAGAGGCTTTAAACCAAATGGATTAATTATCAATTATCAATTATCCATTGGTAAGAAGGTTGTGGGTTTTCGGTTAAATAAATTGGTTTTGCCATACAATAAAATTAAATTGGAATAGTTTGCATACAGGGTTCTTTGAACGAGTTATAATACCAATTTGATAAATGTTTGCTACATTTTCTTGAACGGGGGAGTAGGGGAGTAGGGAAGTGGGGGAGAAGTAAACATAAGAATAATTAACACGCTCCTGGCTAATAATTATCAAAAAGCTTATTCGGCCTGTGTTAGTTTCTTAATAATTGAAGTTTCACTTAAGTATAGGATTCTTTTTTCACGCTTGGTATAAGAAACTAATGGTGAAATATTTCCTCGCAATAATATTAATGTACTGTCATTGGGAGGAGGGATAAAGGTAGTGGTTTGTCAATTTTTAAATGATGGGTTCAAACTAAATTCAGTAGACAAGGGAGAAAATTTAATAGATTACCCATCAAATCAATCTTGACAGAAAAGTAGTTAATTTTAGCTTTTTTTATTTCCAGAAATATCTAAATTTTCTCTACTTTTACTGTTACTATCTTTTGGAAATTTGTGATTAAGTTAATACCAGTTTAATCGATGTTGGCTACAAATAGGAAATCTTCGTTGTAACTGCTTCTTTGTTACCAAAACTTATTTACAGCAATTCCCAAAAAGCATGAGGTACAAAATTTCTTGGTTTTAGGTAGTAGTAATTCGGGAAACAGGGAATAGCGGTGCGACCCCGCGGGGTGCGACAGACGCACCTGGTAGCGCACTAAGAGAGAAAAAAAGAAAAACAACTGTACCTCAGTAACTTGAGAAACAGTATAGAACCCATTTGAGATATATCTAAAGATAGGCAAGAGAGTAGGAGAATAGGGATAATTTTTCTACCTTTTTCCCCCTATTCTATTTCTGAATCTCCTGACTCCTGAGGACTTACTCCTATGCCAAAAGCACATACCTTTGCAAAGATACCAAATGGGTTCTATATGATTGAGCAATAAAATCTATAATTTTTCTATTGTTTTCTTACTTCTTCTTTCTTCCTTCTATTAGACATCTCCAGAAAATAAAATTGCCCTTTATTTAGCATCATATATAGTTGTAAAAATTCCTCATAAAATTCTTTTTCGTACCTTTTTCCTAAAAATATATTACCTGTTCCCAGTTAAGTGTTAAGTGTTCCCTACTAGATGCAAAAAGTCTATATCTTTTTCACGCCTATGTCTATTATATAGATATCTCCAGAAAATAAATTTGCTCTTTATTTAACATAAGCTAGAGTTGTAAAAGTCACTTCACTTTCATTTTTCGTACCTTTTTCCTAAAAATTTCTTTCCTGTTGCCTGATGGAGCAGATGAACTGTTGCCTTCTATGCGCAAAAATTCCATATATTTTTCACGCCTATTATCTAATAATCAATAGGTAAACCATAGTATTCAAGAGTTGAACTATCCTGGATAATATTTTGAGTAGAAGTATCTACTTGAATTTGACCAGACTGCAAAATTAAAGCACGTTCAGTTACTTTACTAACCCAGTTTAAATCATGGGAAGCAATTAAAATAATTTTTACTGGTAATTGTAGGATAATTTCAACTAAATTACGTCGCCATAATGGATCGAGGCCATTAGTCGGTTCATCTAGTATTAAAATTTCTGGTTTTAATGCTAAAACTGCTGCTAAAGCTGCCAATCTTTTTTGACCTCCTGAAAGTTCATAAACAGAACGATTTGCATATTTTTCTAAACCAAATTTTATTAACAATTTCTCCGCAATTTCTGTAGTAGTTTCTGGGGATAAACCATAGTTAAGCGGACCAAAAGTTATATCCTCTAAAATAGTAGGCATAAATAATTGGTCATCAGGATTTTGGAAACAAAAACCTATCTGACTACGCACTTGGGATAAAGTTTTTTGTTGTAGGAGAATTCCTTGAATCCAAATTTCACCAGATAAAGGTTTTTTCAAGCCTACTAAAGTTTCCATAAAAGTGCTTTTGCCTGTACCTGTAGGTCCTAACAAAGCAACTCTTTCTCCTGGTTTAATTGTTAATGAAAGACCTCGTAAAACAGGTTCCTTTTGGGAATATTGAAATAATAAATCTTTGACATAGACTCCAGCTTGTGATTTGTCCTCTTGCATTTGATCAATAACTAATTATTAACACAGGAATAGGATTTTTATTAACTACTGATAAATATTAAGTAGCAGGTTTAGGAAATATTATAGCGGTTCTCATTTTAATCAGGTACAGTATTTTTCTCTATTCCCTATTTCCTCTCCCTATTTCCTCAAATAAAAAATTTTTATTTCACCAATTTGAACAAAGAATCTTACAAATAATCAGAGTGATTGAAAGACTTTACATGAGTTGTCTGTTTGACTATCTTTGGCTAAAAATCAAGCTTTACCCTAAAATTTATTAGAGGTTATTCTTCGCTGTAAGTAGCCAATCAGACGGAGACCCTATCTGTACAGTCAATTCATAAATTTTCCCTACTGATTTCTAGCAAAAATCTACCTATTCGTACTGAATATTTCAGGACTTACGCACACCAAAACCAGAAGCCAGGTTTTTTCCTAAATGTCTATTGTTAAAATCAACTATTTCTTACAGCAACAGGTTTTCTTTCCGTAAGTCCTATATTGATCGGAATCTTAATTATACCATTTTTCCAAAGTAATTATATACATCAATCTCTGTACCAACCATTTGTAGAGGCGAGGGAATATCCATTGCTTGATTGAATCGATATAGCGTTTCTCAGCCTTTGTGAGGTACAGTTGTTTTTCTTCTTTATCTATTCCTACGGAACAAGAATTACTACTCCCTACTCCCTATTCCCTTTCCCCCGTTCCCTGTTCCCTGTTCCCTGAAACCAAAGAATGCGCGTACCTCACGAATATGGGAATTGCTATATTACTTAATTCGTCATTAATATTCAGGTAAGGAATCAGCTCTCGGTTTTTTGATAATTAAGTAAGGATTTGTTTAAGAATACTTATATTAACTTAAGAGCTACTTATTTTATTTATGCTATAAATTATCTGAAATATATCTATAATAATTTCTGACTTAAAGACAAGACGAGCTTCATTAATGGATAATGGATAATTGATAATTGATAATTATCAATTAATGAAACGACTCCTAAAAGACTTTACAGAAGATATCCCTTTAACAGAAAAGATAATTCCCGACCTAAAAAATGGTATTGAAGCCATTAATTCTGACTCCCAACTCCTAACTCCTAACTCCTAACTCCTAACTCCTAACTCCTAACTCCTGACTCCTGACTCCTAATAAACAGTCTAGTGATTTGTAGCAAACATTTATAAAATTGGTATTACATATTGATAATTCAAGATTTGCCTATCCCAAGCATTTAATAAATTTCAAAATCTAACTAAAAAAAATAATTCTGCAATAATCAAACTAACAGAAATTATCAGAGATAGAAATAGATATATTAAATCCGAGCCAAATTGAATACCATTTCTAGAAGTAGAAGATATGAGATGATTTTCGTTATTGAATACATTGCCATAACCACGCAATAACATTGCTTGATAAACTCGCTCTGCTTGTTGATAACTTCGTACTAAAAGACTACCAGTAACAGCAGCATAAACTGATAAATTTCTCCAACTAATTTGACTCGTTTGAAAACCTCGTAATTTAGTAGCTTTCAGCATCATGTTAAGTTTGTGAGATAGTTCAAAAATATAACGATAAGATAACATCAACATATCCGTAATAATCGGAGAAATTCCTAGCCTTCTCATTCCTTTTACAGTTGTTAAAAATGAACTTGTACCGAATAAAATTAGACCAGTAGTCATAATAGCAAAAAAACGACTAACAATTAATATAACTGCCAGACAACCTTCTTGACGAATTGTCAAAAATCCAAATTGCCAAATAATTGTTTGACCAGATAGAAAAGGTAAAAAAATAATTACCCCAAATAAAAAAAATCCTGGATAACGTAACCGACTTGCTAAAAATGATAAAGGAAGTTTGGAAATTCCATAAAGCATCACAGTTACTAAGAGCATCAATGGAATTAAATACCAACTATTAACTGTCGCAAAGGCAAACATCAATGTGATTAAACCAATAAGTTTATATTTCACATCCCATTGATGTATTGGAGAGTTTAAATTAGCATACTCATCTAGAGCAAACTTCATGACTATACCAGTCCTTCGAGTAATGATTAGGTTTTAGGTTTTAGGTGATAGGTAGTATAGCAATCATATTTCAGTTGTAAGATTTTAGTGGTAATTAGGAGTCAACCCACCCCTAATACCAATTCCCAAAAGCATTGCTATACTTAGGTCGCACTTCAGTTATTAAGTAATTAACACAGGGGAAATTACCATGCTTGCTAATAATAGCCCAGTTAATGTTTATTATTCTTATGTTTATTCCTCCCCACACGGACCACACTTCCCCACCCAATCGGGTATAGTATTCTTTTTGAGAAATGGTATAACTCCTCCCAGGAGGGGAAGTCAGTCAGACCGAGTCAGAATATAAAAGAATTTTGATTGCTCTTAATTGTTCTTAAATATCTATCAAAATCATTCCTGATTGCTATATGGGTTTAGAAGTGGATGATTTTAACAAATATGAGGTCGATTAATGTTGGCTAAAAATACTAAATTATTAATTATAACCTACTTCAATCTTCTTGTAGACTTATTTATACTAATTCACTTTAAAGATGTTAGAAATAGTTTCCAACTTTAAATGCGAAAGAATTTCCTGAAATTATTGTATAGTTAAAGTTTTGACCCTATAAAATATTACTTTTAACTTTTAACTTCTCTCCTTAGAGCAGGGCTGTTTCAAAGTATGGTAAGTTAACTATTTAGGGATAACGGGAGATGAGGGGATAGGGGAATAGGAAAATTCACCAAAATTTGCCGATTTTTGAGTGTCGGAGTGTCGTTAAACTCTGACTAAATGTCTGGTTCAATTAGCTTAAATGACAACAATTCCTTAATTGACCTTCAAGGATAATTGATAAATTTGGCGTGTTTCCTAACTACCCGTGCCAAAATTTCCCAGTTATCCTCATTTCTCTATTCCTCTATATTTTTCGCCAGAATGAAACAGCCCTGGCCTCTTAGGGGGGTAAGAGTGGGGTTGATTTTTGACTTGCGTGAAACGGTATTAAGACTTACTGATTAAGTCTAAAAGTATTTACAGATAAAGATTTTCGCCTTTTTTATGCAAAAAAAGAGCAAGTTTTTCGCTCCTTAAAGCTCAAAAAGTGAGCATTTTCAGCAGACAAGGGCGGAGAAATTGAGCGACAATTATTCCTCAATTATTCCTCCTAACTCCTAACAAATAAATAATTTTTCAAACCTCCCTTTTCAAGGGGATAAAAAAGAAAATTCCATATTTCAAGCCTTCGGCTTTAGACCTATGCTTTATAGATGCTTTACAGAACCCCTGAAGGTATCTTTGGTAAAAGTGCGGGTTTTTGGCAAAGGAGTCAGGACTCAGTTAGGGGAGCCATCGGTAGGGCGACGTACAGAAGTTAGGAGACGGAGAAATAA
>NZ_JAAHGT010000869.1 GCF_010672385.1 Okeania sp. SIO2F4 | reverse complement strand
TGAGTAGGAGAGGGGTCGGGGGAGAAGTCTTCCGGGTTGCTGAAACTTACCCACATTTTCAAGCTAGATGCGCTACTACACTCATAATCAAAATAAACAGTTGGACTCCCGTCGAGCAAATGATAGTAATACTAATTCGATCTAGTTTAGCTACAGTCTAGCTCTGATGACCAAACCAATACAATACTCTAGAGACAACGTGGCAAATTAGTTACCCTAGCATTATTTTTTAAATTTGGTATAAAATACCTTAGTTTGATAAAGGTCTACAAACCTTAACTACTCTAGTCTCTGTCAAAAACGCTATAAATACTCAACCGATAAAGCTCTATTAGTGAATAACTAAACTATGGAAACTATCCTAACTTTCCTTTACGAAACTGCCCAATATGCAAATACCCTGGTCAAAACTCAACTAACACATATAAGTTGGGCAAGTTTAGTCATCATCTTTGTCGCAGGTTTACTGACTAGTCTCACTCCCTGTATGCTTTCCATGTTACCAATAACTATCGGTTACATTGGCGGATATGAGACCAAGAATCGTATTCAAGCTGTTGCTCAATCTACTTGGTTTTCCCTAGGATTAGCGACAACTCTCGCTGGATTGGGGATTATAGCATCATTGCTGGGAAAAGTCTATGGTCAAGTAGGTATAGGATTACCAATTATTGTTAGTATAATTGCTATTTTGATGGGTCTTAATTTACTAGAAGCCTTGCCATTACCAATGCCATCTTTTGACAGTATGGGATGGATATCTCCAGATTTACCTAAAGGAGTACGTTCATATTTATTGGGTTTAACATTTGGTTTAATAGCATCTCCTTGTAGCACTCCTGTATTAGCAACATTATTAGCTTGGGTTTCGACTACTGGAGATTTGATTTTAGGTGGAATTTTATTACTATCTTACGCTATGGGTTATGTAACACCTTTGATTTTAGCCGGAACTTTTACAGCTAATATTAAAAAATTTTTGGAAATCAGAAAATGGTCTAGTTGGATTACGCCTGCTAGTGGTGTTTTATTAGTTGGTTTTGGTGTATTTTCACTTTTGTTTAGAATTGTACCAGTATAGCGCTACGCCCAAGGCAAAAGTCCAAAATGTAAAAGTCAAAAATAATCTATGACTCAGATGTGAAAATTGAGAAATTTCCGCGCCCTTTGCTTTGATTGCTATAACTTAAAAAGTTGTCTAATATCAAATTAACTAGCATCGTTACACTTAGTAAATAGTAAGTATTAAGTAATCAGTAATCAGGAGGAAACAGAAGCGCGAAAAATTTTTGGGCAATTAGGTGGAGCGGACAATTTTTTGAGACCTAATTAAATGGATTTGATATAAGTTATATACGCCCAAGGCAAAAGTCAAAAATAATCTATGACTCAGATGTGAAAATTGAGAAATTTCCGCGCCCTTTGCTTTGATTGCTATAACTTAAAAAGTTGTCTAATATCAAATTAACTAGCATCGTTACACTTAGTAAGTAGTAAGTATTAAGTAATCAGTAATCAGGAGGAAACAGAAGCACGAAAATTTTTTGGGCAATTAGGTCGAGTAGACAATTTTTTTAACGTTTAATTAGGGCTTGCTGATTAACTATCAAAGCCTTTACAGATAATTTTTTTAGCCTTTTGGGGTCTAAAAAAGTGCAAGCTTTTAGCTCTCTCAGGTTCAAAAATTTAGTATTTTAGGCGCATAGTTGGGCAGAAAAATCAAGGGACGATTCTTCCTCCTACCTCCTCTATAATTCCCCGTTCCTCCTGACTCCTGACTCCGACTCTTACCCTTACTAAAACACTTTTTCAGCAAACCCTAATTAGACCTACCTAATTACAACAAAAAAATTGTTGAAACTTATAGGAATTAAATTAATGGATGTTCAAGATTCAGAATTAAATGGAAAGCTAAATCCTTTCAAAATATTTAGACGAGAAATATTACCATTATTAGCAGATTTACGGTTAGCGATCGCTCTCCTTTTAATCATAGCTATCTCTAGTATTTCCGGTACAGTTATAGAACAAGGTGAGTCAATCCCTTTTTATCAAGAAACCTATCCAGAAAAACCAGCATTATTTGGTTTTTTAACTTGGAAAGTAATTTTATTATTAGAATTAGATCATGTTTACCGGAATTGGTGGTTTTTATCAATATTAATATTATTTGGAGCCAGTTTAACCGCCTGCACATTTACCCGACAATTACCCGCCCTAAAATCTGCTAAACGCTGGAAATTTTACAATAAGAAACAACAATTTGAAAATTTAGCATTAAGCGCCGAAATAGAAACAGCTTCCTTAGATTCCCTAGAAAAAATATTACAGCAAAAGGGTTATCAAACATCTAAAGAAGGAGATAAACTCTATGGAAGAAAAGGCATTATTGGCAAAGTCGGTCCGATAATAGTTCATGCCAGTATGCTAATAATTTTAGCAGGCTCGATCATCGGCTCAATGACCGGATTTATCGGTCAAGAAATAGTGCCGAGTGGAGAAACATTTCAAGTTCAAAATATTGTCGATGCCGGAATTTTTGCTGAATCACAAATTCCCAAAAATTGGTCAATTAGAGTCAACCGTTTCTGGATTGATTATACTCCCGAAGGAACAATTGACCAGTTTTATTCAGACTTATCAGTATTAGATAAAAGTGGCGAAGAAGTAGATAGAAAAACCATATTTGTTAATCAACCCATGCGGTATCATGGAGTGACAATGTATCAAGCAGATTGGGGGATTTCTGCAGTTCAAGTCAGAATTAATAAAAGCCCTATTTTTCAGTTACCAATGGCAAAATTAAATACAGCAGGAGGGGGGAGAATTTGGGGAACTTGGGTTCCTACAAAACCAGATTTAAGTGAGGGCGTATCTTTACTCGCAAAAGACTTACAAGGAAATGTATTAATTTATGATGGTAATGGTAAATTAGTTGCTAGCGTGCGAGAAGGAATGTCTACAGAAGTGAGTGGTGTGACACTATTTGTTGACAAAATTATAGGTAGTACAGGTTTACAAATAAAAGCTGACCCTGGCATTCCAATTGTTTATTTAGGTTTTGGTTTATTAATGTTGAGTGTGTTAATGAGTTATGTTTCTCACTCCCAAATTTGGGCTTGGAAACACAACGAACGACTTTATATAGGGGGTAAAACCAATCGCGCTAGTGTGGTGTTTGAACGAGAAATGTTGGAAATTTTAGACAGATTAGAAATTGAATCAAAAGATTATGGGAATGTATCGCCTGAAGACCAACTTTTCCCAGATTTTGGTGGAGGTTGACTTAATCCAAGAATAACTAATTGAAATACACGGTTACTAGTCCTACGGTGCTATTAGACATCTCCAATAATAAAAAATAAAATCAATTATCCCACATAAATCATCAATTTTTTCTCCCTACTCCCTACTCCCTGCTCCCTACTCCCTCTTTTCTGGAGATGTCTATTGGGTGACACCGCACAATTACCGAAGACTCACGACTCAAGTTTCTGCTCGATCACAACATAATTAGGGCTTGCTGATTAAATATCAAAGGATTGACAGATAAAGGCTTTAGCTTTTTTTGGAGGGAAAACAGTGTAAGCTTTTCGGTCTAAAAAGCTCATGTATGTCAACATTTTGAGCAGACAACGGCGGAAAAATCACTCTTACAATTGTTCCGACTACTTCCTCTATAATTCTCCTAACTCCTGATATCAAATCCGCTCGGGTTCGGTATAAAAAATTTTTTATCTTCACCCAAAGTGCCAATATTTCTAAATTCTCTTCCCTCCTGACTCGTGAGGACTGACTCCTGAGAACTAGATTAACTATCTAAATTATACCGATACTACCGGATTTGATATGACTCCTGACTCCTACCATTACTGAATAATAAATAATAAATAATTTGCGCCTTGAAGCCTCCCCTTGGATAGAGGAAAAAGCGGTCGTTTGCGGAGTATGACCTAGGATGGGATGGCGAAGTCTCCGTTCCCTCCGGGACGCTACGCGAACGCTAGCCTCCAATCGACCAAGAGAAAAGAAAATATTCCTTATATTCAATTCCCGTACGGTTAAAACCCGAGGTAATTATCAATTATCAATTATCCATTATCAATTAATCAACATGCATACTTTTTCGGCAAACCCTAATTAGGAAAAGCATCTT
>NZ_JAAHGT010000868.1 GCF_010672385.1 Okeania sp. SIO2F4 | reverse complement strand
TTCGGTAACAAGTTTACCTGTTACTGGAATAATTTTAGTTTTTAATCCCTCACGATTAATAGTTGTGTTAGTAGCAATTATACCAGATATTTGATATTCTTTAATTAGGTCTAGTATTGAGGCGATCTCTTCAGTTTTTAGATCTGGTGCAATCTTAACTAAAATAGGCTTATTTCCTTCATTTTCTCCTTGCAAAAATGATAATATTTTACTTAAGTTATCGGTATTTTGTAGGGAACGTAATCCCGGAGTATTAGGAGAAGATACATTAACAACAAAATAATCTCCCCAATCTTTTAACAATCGAAAACTATCTAAATAATCTGTTGCTGCTACCTCTAAAGATGTTATCTTAGATTTACCAATATTTATACCATAAGGAAAGAAAGAAGGAGGAATAAAAGAATTATTTTCTTGTCTGCTTAGACCCCCTAGATTGTTTTTTGCTTGACCTTGTAATCTTATAGCTAGAGCAGCAGCTCCTTGATTATTAAATCCCATTCGATTCAAGACAGCCCAATCTATTGGTAAACGAAACAATCTTGGTTGAGGATTTCCTGGTTGCTCATGGAAAGTGACTGTACCAAGTTCAGCAAACCCAAAACCTAATCGAGGCCAAGCATTAATGGCCACACCATCTTTATCATATCCTGCGGCCAAACCTACGGGATTTTTAAAGTTTAATCCCCATAAAGTTTGCTCTAGGCGAGTATCTTCAAAACAGAAGAATTTCTCCATCATTGTCTGAAGCCTACTTATCGTTTGAGAGTCGGAGTGAGTATCCATAAAACTGAGAATATTTAGGAGTCGATGATGTACCCATTCTGGATCGGCTTTTAATCCAGAAAATAGAATCGGAAGTACGACAGAACGATAAATATTTAACACTTGATTCTGAATAGTAGTTGACAATTAAAAACTCAAAATTAAAACTCAAAAACCCTAAATTTTATAATTTTGAGGTTATTGAGATTTTGCTGATGAGAGAACAATAGTTAGTTCGTTTCATTAATATATCATTTACTTGGTTGAATATCTAAATAATTAAGAATCAAATAAATTTTTATAATCTCAAATAAATATTATTTATAAAATTGAAATTAAGTTAGGAGAAGCAATATATGTTCAAAAAAAATAAATCAGAAAAAAAAGAAAATAATTTGATTGATCTAGAAAGTATAATCAGGACAATAAGAGAAGAAGAAGACATAGATTTTGTTATCAAAAAAATTATCATTTATCTACAGTCAGAGTTGGAATTTTATTTGATTTGGGTAGGTTTATATGACAGATTAGGAAATAAAATAGTTGGCAAAGGAGGAATTACTCCTAATGGTGAAATTTCTATTCTCAAACAAAAATTTACAATTAGTGAGGGAGATGTATTAGAACAAGTATTAATGGAAGGTAAAGCACTTAAAATAGCTGACTTAAGCGCTGAAAAGCAAGTAGGAGGATGGGTGAAAATAGCTCAAACCTATCACGTTAAAGGAACGATTTTATTTCCCATATCTTACAAAGAAACATCTTTTGGCGTTGTTTTAATGGCTTCACAAAATCGGGGTATATCTCTAGACTCAGGAGAAAAAGCACTACTATCTTTAATCTGGGGAGAATTGGGGCACACATTAGACAAAATACAAAAAGAATGGCAACACAAGCAAATTAAACGACCCGATGAACCCATACTCTCATTACTTTCTCAATTAGGAGAATTAACAACCCTAGACCAACGTCTGGAAGCAGTTGTAGAAATCACTCATAAATTTTTACAGCCATCCCGCACAAATATTTACTGGTATTATCCAAATGGTCGCTACTTCTGGCGTCGTGCAAGTAATCGCCAAGTAATCGTAGAATGGAGTGACTTCAAACGTCCTGCTTCTGGTATTACACTGCAAGATTTAGGTGAGTTATATCAGATATTAATAAAAGGGCAAATTGTTTGCGTCGGAGAATATTATAGTTCTGTAGACAACGAGATTACTCAATTACTGCTCCAACAAATCAGAGCTTCTTCTGTATTAGTAGCACCTATTATCTTAGAAGACGAACTATTAGGGTTTATCACTATAGAAGAACAACACAACCGTCCCTGGCAAGATGATGAAAAAAACTATTTGCATGGAATAGGTCAACTGGTAGCTTTAACTTCTCCCCTATCAGAAATGAAAGACAAAATTTCCCAAGCAAAAATAGATCAGACTTTAACTGCAGGGATAACTCGGGCTATTTATTGTGATGATGGCTGGCACAAAACTATCCGAACAACGGCAGAAAAACTATCTCAACGTTTAGGTGCCAAATATTTTATGTTAGCTATTCGCAAGAAAGACCAGTTTGAAGTTATTTATCAAAATCATTCTATTCAAAGTCGAATAATTACAACTCCTCTACCCTCTCTTAGCAAAGAAGATATGACGTTGATAGATCGACACACCGAAGTAGTAGGAATTGAAAATTGGTCAGAGAATCATATATTGGTTGCTTGGCAGGAAAATTTTGAGAAACTAGGAGTACGCTCTATGCTATTGTGCAGCACAAGAGGAACTAGGAAACAGGAGGAAGACGAATCTGCTATAGACTATCAACACAATAAATACGCTCGACCCGAAGGAATCGTAATTATTGGTTATGATGCTCCTCGCAGTTGGAATCGCAATGAGCGAGAATTGGTGCAAATTGCTAGTCAACAGTTAGGTTTTATTTTGCATCAAAGAGACATGAATCAGCGAATTAATCAGCAACAGCAATATATCCAATATTTGCAGTCTGGTTTAACTGCTTTGCAACCCACCACAATACTCGGAAATCCCACAAAAGTATTGATTAACTCTTCCAACTCCTCATTTTTGCAAGAAGTTAAAAATTTGGCACCAGTGGGAGAACAAAGTGTATTAGAAAATTTATCCCTAGATCATCTCGAACGTAGTTTTATCCAATTTATTGCTCAAGCAATTATGGAAATAGGAGAGATAGATCCGCAAACTGTTCCCCTAGTTGCTTTGATTGCTTGGTATCCTGCATCGCAAACAGGCAGAATTATGAGTTATAGTTATGCCGACTCTAATATTACTAGCACTGGCAAAATTTCCATTCCTGTTCGCACCGATGTTTGGATTCAACAAATACTTTCTAGCAATGATTGGTTGCATTTGAATGTAAGTGAAGTGCCAGCTAAAACTTTGCGGTGGCTAAATATTTTTGATAGTGGTCAGGTTGTAGTAACTGCTTTGCGTACTGCTGCTGAACATCAGCCAACAGGTATATTATTATTGGGCGATCCCCACAGAATTTTATGGCAAAAAACAGAAGTTTTGCAGTTAGAAAATTCTCCTGCTAAAACTTTGAAAAATTTACTAACTACTTTGGTTTCTCAGTTTGCCTGGTCACGTCGCTATTTAATTGTCAAGACTACTTTGGAATCTCAGCGAGAAGAATTAGAGTGGTTGAATTGGTATAAACAAAGGCGTTTAGAAGAACTTTATCGTACTGTTGGTTCTGGTTTTAAACAGTTAACTGAACTAAATAATATTCCGGCTGAAAATTCTACTCAACAAAAAGATATGCTAGCCAATCTACGTTATCAGCAATTACTACGGCAAATTGGAAATGTCTTATCATCTACTACCTCATTATTGAAAGAAGAAAAATGGCGTTTACAGGCAAATTATGACGTTGTATCTGTGGCTAATTTGTTGAGGCGATCGCTGATTCGCATTGATTCTCAACTCAAAAAAAGACAATTACAATTAGAAGTTCATCGGGAAGGAAATTTAACTATTTATGGAGATAGTATTAAATTAGAATTGGTTGTATATGAGCTTTTGATTAGTGCTTGTCGTCGTTCTACAACTGGAGGAAAAATCGATATTAAATGCCAAACTTTAGATGAAGAATGGCTAGAAATTTCTATTCTTGATGAAGGAAGTATTAATCCCCAATTAATTGCTGAATTTAACGCTGGTTCTATACCTGATATATTAGAGTCTTCTCCCCTAGTTACACCCCCAGGCAAACATTTGATTATCTGTCGGCGAGTCATGCAACAAATGGGAGGAAATTTTGAGCTAGAGTTGGGCGAAGGTGGTTTAGTAGAAAGTCGGTTACTGTTACCTTTGGCTCATATTTGATTTGATAATAGGGAATGGCTGTTCAG
>NZ_JAAHGT010000867.1 GCF_010672385.1 Okeania sp. SIO2F4 | reverse complement strand
TCAATCAAGTTTAGTTCCCCCTACTCCGTAGAGACGTTGCATACAACGTCTCTACCTAAATTTTTTATTGTGGTTATTCAAACAGACATAATCAGGACTTACACAGAGGTACTATATATAGAGTGAAAAAACTATAACGTTTGAGTTTTGAACGCTATATACATGGTATTTGCGTAAGTCCTAATAATATTAAAATGAAAATATTCAACTAAATCAACGCTCTGGGTATGGGCTTGCTTACCAAGCCCCTAGAATATGAAACTCGCCTGACACTTTCATCAATAAAAACTATGTTAAGACGTTATTTCCTTTGGTATTTTATCCTATTTGTTGCTGGCTGTACAGCAGCCACAAATAATCAGCGTAGCAATAACAATTCTCTTCTGAAGGATCAAGACAAACTGCTATTTGCTGTGAGCGATGTTCAAGGTCTCGAAGAGTTACAGGGTGATTATGGACAATTTAGAACTGCTTGGGAGGAGGTTTTGGAGACAAAAATTGAATTTTTTCCTGTTGATAACTTTCTGGAAGTAGCAACGGCACTACAGTTGGCTTTAGTAGATTTGGTTCTGGCAGGGCCATCAGAATATACGCTCGTTAGGGCAAGGACAAATTCTATGCCCATTGTTGCCCTAACAGGCCCTAACTACCGTGCGGCTATTGCTGTCCGTGGAGACAGCGGTCTTAAGTCATTAGCTGACTTAAAAGGCAAAACCATTGAGTTAGGTAATGTTGGAAGTACGGGGAGTTATAGTGACGTTCTCCTACATCAAATCAAAGATTATGATGTAGGCTTCCCCACCTCACGGACGCGGGTTTTCTGTTTCAAAGGGAGTACAACCACTTAACCCTCCACAGACAGAGACGATGAGACCCACCGCCTTTTTGTACTAAACAATTCTGTACTCATCTAGTTCCCTCAAGAGTTTTACCTTTTCACGGGTTGACTAGAACTTCTGAATTGAACCCCATACTCTATGTTGTTTTCATGGTTCTTTTCAGGTGCGTACTACCGCTACTCCTGATATAATCAACAATAACACAAAAAAGCACACAATGCAAGAAACTAAGTGGACGCTACGCGGTTTATTTGTTGGTCGGCAATTCCCCTCCCGTTAACATTCGTATAACGGGAGACCCCTTACCGACATCAAAGTTGGAGAGATGGATGCTGGATTGAAGCCCAAATCTGATATAAAAATTGTCACTTCAAAAGAGTATCACCTAAAAGCATTAAAAAATGATGAGGTTGATGGGTGGGGAAGAACTTTGCACAGATACGAAAGTTCTATGCAACAGGAGGGTGCATCTGAGAGTGATTATCGCCTACTTGCGAAGGGTATACAGTTGCCTCATGATGTTTTTATTGCTAGTAGCCAATTGGAACCGATGTTGGTAGATGAAATTCGCGATCGGATGTTGAAAAATCAGGACAGACTGCTGCAAGCTATCCTATCTGTACCACGTTTTACTTCTAAGTTTAAAGGTGCTACCCTAGCTCGTGCCAATGATAGTGATTATGAAATGATTCGCGAGGTGTATAAAGCAATGGGAGAAGAAAATTTTATTAAGTAATGCAAATAACAGGTTACTGATGAGGTACTTGCTATGAGAACAGGAAAACTTTTCTCTCTGGTGAAACACTGGAGCAAGGGTTTAACTATTGCCAAAAAAATTGGCTATGGTTATTCCCTAGCAGTTGGCATTGCTGTGTTGGGTACAACCATAGGCTTAATTGTAGGAGATTACTACCAAAGACAAGCCCAAGAGCAGCTAAGATTTATACAGAATGAGTTTAGTCTGTTAAAGGAATTAGAAAGTGCTATTTGGCAGGTACAATTCCATCCCCAACAACTAGCTACTGTGGTTGGCAGTCCTGTAAGGTTTCAGTATGAAACTACTAAATTCTTGGCTAAGAGTAAGCAATTAAAAGAAGTAATGGTTGAACTCAACGATATGATTCAAAATCAATCAACTAAATTAGTAGTGAAGCCGGAAATTTTTCAGGAAGTATTGCAAAGTTATCGTCAGACATGGGATTTCTACACTCAATTAATGGAGAGAATTTGGCAGGGAATAGATCCGGTTAATTTGCTACCAGAAGATATTCCAACTACTAAGCAACGAGTATTAGCTATCAACACAACAAAAGAGGCAATCGAAATTCGCATTGAGTTTGAAAAGCTTTCTGAAAGTTTAAACCAGTTAATAGATAAAGCGAAAAAACAGCAAACTAAAGCTAATAAGGAACTACTGCGTGCAGAAACCTTACGATTACGAATTATTATTGGCAGTATGATACTATCGGTGGCAATAGCTACTGGTTTGGCGTTTTATACCAGTCAAGCGATCGCCCGTCCTCTCAAGACCTTGACTGAAACTGCTCAACTGGTAACAGTAGAATCTAATTTCGATCTGCAAGCTAAAGTCAGCACTACTGATGAAGTAGGGTTATTAGCTATTTCTCTCAATCAGCTAATACAATGGGTAGGAGAATATACTGAAGAATTAAAGTTAGCTAATCAAAGAGTAGAAAAACGCACGACAGAACTGACACAAGCTTTGCAAAACCTTCAACAAACCCAGGCACAACTGATTCAAACAGAAAAAATGTCTAGTTTAGGGCAGATGGTGGCGGGAATTGCCCATGAGATTAATAACCCAGTCAATTTTATTCATGGTAATATTACCCCTCTTCAGGAATATACACAAAATATCTTTGATTTACTCAATCTTTATCAAAAGTTGTATCCCGATTCATATCCTGAAATAGAAGATTTAATGGCTGAGATTGATATTAATTATATCATCTATGATTTACCCCAGATAATTTCTTCTATGCAGATGGGAACTGACAGGATTAAGAATATTGTACTCTCCCTACGGAATTTTTCTCGGCTCGATGAAAGTAAGGTCAAATCTGCAGACCTACATGAAGGAATTGATAACACGCTGTTAATTCTCAGTCATAAGCTCAAACAGGGAGTTGAAATTATCAAAAATTATGGAGATTTACCTTTGGTCGAATGTTATCCGGCTCAATTAAATCAGGTTTTTATGAATATCATCGCCAATGCTATTGATGTGATGCTAGAGTCAGATACTGAACCGAAACACATTGTGATTCAAACAGAAAAGGTAGCTGAAGATCGAGTATTTGTAAAAATTCGAGATAATGGTCCAGGAATACCACCAGAAGTCAAAGATAAAATTTTTGACCCGTTTTTTACAACGAAGCAAGTAGGGAAGGGGACTGGTTTGGGTCTGTCAATTTCTTATAAGATTATTCAAAAGCACGGGGGAAAAATAGAAGTAATTTCTCAACCTGGAAAGGGTACAGAATTCGCGATCGCTCTTCCTGTCAATTTCCGGAGTATCTAGTTAGGGTTTGCGTATGGAAAGTCTTTTTGTTGAGGTAGGGAGTAGGGAGTAGGGAGTAGTTAAGACTCAGGAGGAACGGGGAGTTATAGACAAGGTGGTCGTTCATTATAGCTTGAGTGATTTTTCTGCCTCGCTTCACCCCAAAATGCTAACTTTTTGAGCGTGAAGGGCTCAAAACCAGGTACTTTTTTCCAGCTAAATTTGGCTAATACCTCTATCTGTCAATGCTTTGAGATTTAATCATCAAGCCCTAGTTAGCTAATAATATCAAATCCACTTAATTCGGTATAAAAAAATGGGTAGTGATGTACAAGTAGTGATACCCGGATAATAAGGTTAATTAGAGAGCGAATATTATTCTTTTGAAATATAGAATTTAGGGGCTTTTCTGTTCCCACCTTCTGTGTTCCCTATTCCCTTACTCCATTCTAAATCACTACATCTACAGGACTACCAAAAAATGTTCCATAAAAAGCCATTGCCACATCTTTCTTGATCTCCGCATCTCTCAACCTTCCCCACACTCTTTATCTAAATTATACTAATACTACCGGATTTAATATAAGGGAGCTTGTAACTGTTGGCTAAAATATGGTATTATCTCTTAAAATCTGGGATTATCTGTTTTATGTTACTTGGATTCACGCGCTGAACTACACCCCACAAACCAACAAAAAACATTACTAGCTAAACACGCGCTTTGTAGTTTGCTGGCGCATAGCTTTCCTGCGGAATGCTACGCAAACGCTAACGTCACGCTTGGAATTGGGGATTATGGTTA
>NZ_JAAHGT010000866.1 GCF_010672385.1 Okeania sp. SIO2F4 | reverse complement strand
TCCCTCACTCCCCTACTCCCCTACTCCCTCGCTAGCTCTACCATTACTATGCACAACTACCGATATTTTTTTCATGGCCTTAAAATTAACTGCCATTCTAATGTTTCTGTATTCCAAATAGGAAAGTTTGTTTCTCCCACAACATAAGGTCCCCAATATAAACGAGAGCCATCTTGAGCAAAGACAACTAAAATATCTCCTGGTTTCAAGGTTAATTTTGCTTCTGGCAAAGAGAGTATTAACCCTCTGGTACTACCTTCTCCTGGAGCAAAATCCCAGTGAGCAGATTTTTGGTAAGATTGTTCTGAGGATTTAGCTAATAGTGCTATACGAACTGGACTATATGTACAGTTACTAACTCGAATAGCTCCTCTATTGCTTTTGACTATAGATGATTCAGAAATAGTGATGGGAATATTACATTCTTGAGTTTGTTTTATTGGAGATTTTGGTAGGGGTGTCGGAGTAGGAATATTTGATAAAGGAGGTTTTAAAATTGGTGAAGATTTTGATGTTTGTAATATTGCAGACTCATTTTTTCTCCAGGATATTGTTAACTGAAACCTGCTAATGATTAGTCCTAATAAAAAGAATATTAAAGCAATAATAATTTTTGAGTAAGGTTGAAATTTCATTTGAATTTAAGTATTTATTTTTCTCCTTTAACTTGGCATCCTGATTTTGTTTAGCCTGAAACATTACAGTCTGCTATTGTGCTATGTTAGACTACTTATGTTTCTCTATGCGGAACTCAAAAGTTAAAAGCGGTGCGACCCCGTGTCGGTGTAAGATGCAAGGGAATGGGCAACAATAGAGTCAAAAGTATTAATTGCTAAGGCTTTTAGGATTATGTAACTTATGGGTTATTTCCAGTACAGTGCACTAAAGTATTTTTAAGTTGAAAATTAAATATATTTAATATTATCTATGCAAAGTACCCGTATTAATAGATTACTGAACGTTATTCTTGAGAGGTTTAAACAATGGTTACTTAACCCTTGGCGTCGAATTTCTTTATTAATTATTAGTTTGTTGTTTGGTAATTTTGCAGCAACTGCCGTTTCTACCATCGCTGGGCAAGAAGGTTACTTAGATGTTTTGTATGCTTTAATTTGTTTGTTGATTACTGAAATATTAAACTGGTTAGTTTATGGCAGTAGAGGAAAAATTGCACGTTCTTTGGGAATAGATATTTTGAATGGTTTTAAAATAGGTTTTACCTATGGTCTATTTTTAGAAGCTTTCAAATTAGGTTCTTAACAGTTAGAAGTTAATCTACTTTCCTTTTTCAGTAAACTTGCCTTTTCCCCCACTGAACGTTAGCTTTTATACCCGCACCATAATCTTTGATTTGGTGTCTGGATGAATGCTTTTCATGTCGCGCAGCGAAACAAATCAAATTTTTTCTGCTATAATAATAGTACAAAATACTGCTACACAGTTAAACTTTAGTGTTAGAAAAATGTCAAAAACCTTGAAGGCAAGATATCAAGATATAAATATCGCATCTACCCTGAGCGTATCCAAATTAAGAAATTAAATCAACTTTTTGGTTGTTGTCGATATGTTTGGAATCAATCGCGATTCACATTGTAATCAACTTTATGCTAACGGTAATAAGAAACCAAGTTATGTTGATTTAACTAAACAATTTATAACTCAAGCATGCGCGAGAATTAGTTTGGTTAAAGGAAGTGGCATCCACTCCACTACAACAATCATTAAAAGATTTAGACCAGGTAGGAAAAAAATTTCTTTAATAGTTGTACTGGCAAGCGTAAAGGTATTAAAGTTAAGCCACCTAAATTTAAGTCCAGAAAATCTCAACAAAGTGCAAGATTTGTAGGAGCTAATTACAAGATTAGTCAAGACAAAATCTATCTACCAAAAGCAGGTAAGATTAAAATAGTTTGGTCAAGACTCTTACCTAGTAAACCTACATCAGTAACTATAATTAAAGATAGTTCTGGTCGTTACTTTGCTAGTTTTGTAGTAGTGACGTTTCGCGAAACGTCACTACATTGTGCAGAACATTTACCAAAGTCTGGTAATTCAACAGGCATTAATTTAGGGATTAGCACATTTGCTACGGTAGGGACGTTGCATGCAACGTCCCTACATGGTGAAAAGTTTGAAGCACCAAAACCATTAAAACAAAACCTCAAAAAGTTAGCTAAATTTCAACGCAAGTTTGCTCGGACTGAAAAAGGCAGCAAACGCCGTGAAAAAGCCAGATTAAGAGTTGCTAAACTTCATGCTGAAATAAAAGACAGAATTAACTGATTTTATTCATAAATTGTCAACTAATTTTGTTAAAAAGTACGACACTATTGTATTAGAAGACTTGAATGTTTCTGGCATGATTAAGAATCGCAAGTTAGCTAAAGCGATTAGCAATTTAGGTTGGCGACAATTCCGAACATTATTAGAGGCTAAATGCGATAAATGTGGAAAATAATTTAGAGTCATTAATAGATGGGAACCTACTTCTCAAAAGTGTTCTAATTGTGGTTTTAAAGGTGGCAAAAAAAAACTTAACGTCCCTGAGTAGACTTGTTTAAATTGTCGAACATTTCACGATAGAGACATAAATGCTGCTGTCAATATTTTAGAAGTTGTTCAGCCAAAAACCAAGGTTGAAACAGCTAAGACAGTAGTAGAAAATCCAGTTCAACTATCACTTTTTGTTAGTGAAGTTCCTCCGCAGGAGGCTAACGTCGCCGACGGGCAGTTGGAGATAATTAAACAGACATTGAAGAAACATAATTCTACCCGTAAAAAGGTAGTTGATTCTAATGATGTGTCAACCCGCTCTGAGTCATTCGTTCATCTTAGTCTGTTCGATTGATGGATGGGAATCCCGCCCTGTCTCTTAGAGCAGCATCGGGAGGATGTCAAGCAATTTTCTAACTCATCTATTTAGCTATCATTTATCAGTAGCTCATGAACTTGAGAAACACTATAGTATCTAGAATTTTTATGGAATTTTCTAAATCACCTATAAAGGAGATTTTACAAATTTTACAGCAAGGTAAGTCTCTGGGAAAAAAAGAATTAGAAATCTTAACAAATAAAGAATTAATAGAACAAAAACCTACCGATGTTTTTAACATTACTTCGGCAAATGTGAGAGAAGTAATTATGGAGCGATCGCTTCTATTTCAGTCTGTAATTACTGACTATGATAAATTTCCTATCAGAGATAATCAGACTTTAGAAACTTTATGGAAATTATGGTTGCCTTTAGGAATAAAATTAGCTAATAAACGTCAAAGTTTAAGTCGCCCATTAGTTCAAGGAATTTTAGGCGGACAAGGAACTGGTAAAACTACCCTAACAAAAATTTTAGTCTTAATTTTAGACAAGCTTGGCTATAAAACTATTAGCATTTCTATTGATGATATTTATAAAACTTACGCCGAACGTCAACTTTTACAAAAAGAAGATTACCGATTAATTTGGCGCGGACCTCCAGGAACCCATGATGTTAGTTTAGGAATAGAAATTTTAGATAAATTACGTCAATTTGAAAATCTAAATTCTGATAATTTAATTGCTATTCCTAGATTTAATAAGTCTCTTTTTCATGGAGCTGGAGATAGAATTGAACCAGAGATAGTAAGTAAAGTTGATATTGTTTTATTTGAAGGTTGGTTTGTGGGAGTTCGACCAGTTGAAGAGAAAATTTTTGATGTTGCACCACCACCAATTATTACAGAAGCAGACAAAAAATTTGCCCGTGATATGAATCAAAAATTAACAGACTATTTGCCTCTGTGGGAAAAGTTAGATAATTTAGTAGTTTTATATCCTACTGATTATCGTTTTTCTAAACAATGGCGAAAACAAGCAGAACAACAAATGATTGCTTCAGAAAAATCAGGAATGAGCGATGATGAAATTGAAAAATTTGTAGATTATTTTTGGAAAGCATTACACCCAGAATTGTTTATTAAACCGTTGATAAAAAATCCAGAATTGGTAGATTTAGTAATAGAAATTAATTCCGATCATTCTCAGGGAAATATTTATTATCCAAACGGCTTTGTTGTATGAAAGCATATAGCTACCGCACAAGATCCAAGCATATGTACTTCAGACTTCTACAACTATTGTCCAATAGATGAATAGAGCATCAATCTTTGATATAAAAAGGCTGAAACTTTTG
>NZ_JAAHGT010000865.1 GCF_010672385.1 Okeania sp. SIO2F4 | reverse complement strand
AAAAATTTACCGAATAATTATTAATTAAATAATTCACCCTTTAAAGCCTCTCTTTTTTAGGGAGAGGTAATTATTAATTGTTAATTGTTATAGCGTTTCTCAAATTGGTGAGATACAGTTTTAGATACCCCCCCTGCCCCCCTTAAAAAGCTATCCCTTATAAGGAACTCCTGAAAACCTTGTGGGAGGGTGGGGAGAGGGGGAAGAGGGGAAAATAAGAATCTTCGGGTGCATTTCTCACTTCTTTATGTCTAATTCAATACACTTTTGTGAGAAAAAAGCCTTTCAAATGACTTATCCATAACTTCTATCTAATGTCTACGTTTTATGTTAAGAAAGATGTTTATAAAACATAGCTTAAAAAGGGGAGAGATTTCAAATTCCCCATTTTTAAGGGGGATTTAGTGGGATCGTAAATATACCTCATCTTTATGATAAATGCTATAATTGTTAATTGTTAATTGTTAATTGTTAATTGCTGAAAACTACATCCGAAGCGACTAGAACAGAATTGAAAATTAGCTATTACTTTTGGTGACTAATAACTGTGAACTGATAACTGAAAAAAGGTAAATTATGTCTATTAATCTCAGTAAAGGTGAAAGAGTAAATCTTTCCAAAGAATCTCCTAATTTAAAACAAGCTGGTATTGGGTTAGGATGGGATGTAAATACTACAGATACAGGTTCTGCATTTGACTTAGATGCTTCTGTATTCATGTTAGGAACTAATGGGAAAATTCCTACAGAAAAATACTTTGTTTTCTACAATAACTTAACATCACCAGATAGTTCTGTTAAACATTCAGGTGATAGTAGAACAGGAGAAGGTTCAGGAGATGATGAACTAATAGAAATAGATTTAACAAAAGTAGACCAAGCAATTCAAGAAATATTATTTGTAGTAACTATCCATGAAGCAGATGCTAGAAGACAAAACTTTGGACAAGTCAGAAATTCTTTTATTAGAATCTATGATATTACTACCGGAGAAGAAGTAGCTAAATATGAATTAGAAGAAGATTTTTCTAGAGAAACAGCTCTGGAATTTGGCAGACTTTATCGCAAAGATAATGATTGGAGATTCCAAGCTGTCGGACAAGGTTATAATTCTGGCTTGCAAGGATTTGTTGATAAATATGCTTCTTAGGTTAAGATTGTAGAGAAAATTAGGTAAGACTTTAGCAATTAATGAAGAATATTTTTTTATTTGCAGGACTTACGCCGTACTTCTATATATAGTGTTTAACTTGGTAATTAGTTGGAATATTACCACTATAAATTAGTATTATTGCGTAAGCCCTGATTTCATCAGGACTTACGCCGTACTTCTATATATAGCCCAGACAAATAAGGCGATATTCAACTGTAATTCTGTGCGATCGCTTAACTATCTATATTAAAAAGCTTCAGTTATTTAGAATTAAATGAGTTGAATTTTAATTGAAGGATATTTCAATTCTGACCCCAGATAATCTGATAACAATTCATGCTTAACTTGATAAATAGTTTTTCCTATTTTTACTGATAATCTTTTTAAAAAGTTCCACACTAACATGGCACAGGCTATATGATTTTTTTGAATTTTACCCAGACGACATTGGCAAAACTCTATACCTGTTAATTGCTTAAGTTCTCTGTGAAATTCTTCAATCTTCCATCTAGTTTGAGACTTCATATCTACAGCATCCACTGAAGATTGACTCAAATCATTAGTTGCAATATATTCCGTTCTATTGGTAGAAATAGTTGCCCGTATGGAGCTTGACTTTTTTATCTCAAAGGAATTCCTTTGACTTTAATTATTTTACCTGATATTTTTTATAATTTACTCCAATTTAATTCTTCTATATTTTTAGATTTCTCTATATCACCAGTATCATCTACGTGCGCGATTTATTTTTAAAGGACAGTAATAAATTTTTCCTAAGTTATCTACCAACGCCATTACTCTTTTGGTTGCATACCAACTGTCCATTAATACTGTTTGAAATGGTAATTTCTTCTTATTTACCACACTTAATATCATTTCTTCAACATTATCTATCTTGGTTTTTTTGTCTCCATCTAGGTCGTAAATTCGATAATCTATTATCCGCGCATTGCTCATTTTTTGGATTAAAATATATGCATTTTACTATTCCTATACCACAGACTACTTTATGCTCATTACCACTGTATTGTCGTCGAACCAACTCAATTTTATTACTATATTCCTTGTTAAGAACTGTATCATCAAATATTAAATAACCCTCCCTGTCAGTTACAATTTCACACGCGAACATTTCTCCATAAATCTTGTGCATCAAAGTTTTCAAATTTCAAATAACGATTTATCGTGTCATGGCTAATATTTTTCAGGTTATTGGCCAAAGACTGTGATAGTATAATTTGTATGAGAATTGAGTAAATAATGACAATAATTAATATAGTTAAAATTCATATTGTTAGCTCGCTCTTAACAACAATATAATTTTACAATAATTAGTCTATTTTAGCAAAATTTATTTACAATTAGCCACATTTACATACAGCTAAAATTAATTATATTACCGTATATTTGTAAAAACTTATGATAATTTTGTTGTTCAGGCGTTGGCGGAGCAAGTGCGGCAGCTATATCGCTATAATTTTTTAAGCGTTGGCGGAGCAAGTGCGGCAGCTATATCGTCTAAATAGGTAGACGCTATATATAGTGTATTTGCGTAAGCCCTGATTTAATAAAACTTAATCAGGTAAAAATTATGCCCATATCTATCGAAATCATTGAAAGAGATGCTCCCAGATTAATCGATCTTGCTAAAAAAGCAGATATTTCAATCCTCAAGGCAAATCTGACAAATCATCAGGCTAAAGTTGCACTTTGTCTAGATATTTCTGGCTCGATGTCCTTCCTTTATTCATCTGGCAAAATTCAAACTTTAGCAGAAAAAATATTAGCTCTAGGATGTCGGTTCGATAATAATGGTTCTATAGATATTTTTCTGTTTGGACAAAATCCTCATCGAGTAGGACAAATGACTTTAGCTAACTTCCAAGATTTTATTCCTAACATAGAAGAAGAATATCCTCTAGAAACAGGAACTTATTATGGCAAAGCCATAAAAATGATTAGAAATTTCTATTTTCCAGAAGGAAATGGCGATAGTAGAAATTCTCCTTTTGCTAAAGATGAACCCATTTATGTAATGTTTGTGACTGATGGGGCAACTTCTGATGAAGAGGAAACACAAAACCAGTTAAAATGGTCGTCTTTTGAGCCAATTTTTTGGCAGTTTATGGCTATTGGTAAGCCACGGAAAGATGTTTCAGGAGAAGGACTTTCGGGTTTTATTGGTAAAGCATTGGCTACTGATTTTAGCTTTCTGGAAAAACTTGATGAAATGAAGGGCTATACTGACAATGCAACTTTCTTTAATGTAGAAGACCCAGAAAGTATTTCCGATGACGAGCTTTACGATATATTGATGGCTGAATATCCTGCTTGGGTAAAGTTGGCTTATTCTAAACAGTTACTCAAATAGGAAATTTTGATTTTTAGTTAAATGTAACTTCCCATAGCGATCGCTCCTACTGAAAAACTAGAAAGGCGATCGCTATTCTAGTAGAATTCTATCGTTCCTTTAATTAGGTATATGTTGGGTTGATGTAGTCGATGGAGATATCGCTATCTCTCACCTCTACTACACGCACCGTACATGAGAGTTTCGCTCCTCATACGGCTCCTAATAACAAGGATTTCCAGGTTAGGTACGCATACTCCCTTCAACAACCTTTATTTCAAGGGTTCTAGGGTTTGACATAGAGGCGCAGGTGCATTCTGACCCGCAGGCCATCTACTTCTTGTTTATAGTGGGCACGGCTTCCACTTCACACCTTGGGCGCTAAATTTGGCCTTGTTCAGTTTCTGTTTCCCGCGCTCCCTTGTTACCTCCCCACATCTGCACATCCTAGAAATTACTCCAGGCTTGCTTCGCAGGGGTTTCCTTAGCCCTAAAAGACATCATTTGACATACTCTCCGGCTGTTAGGCACGGAGATTCTCCTGAAACCAGGATTCTTGGTTCAACGAGTCCACTTAAATTAAACACCTTGCGGCATCTGACCGGTGAGATGGTTCTCACGCCTGCGCGTTTGCTCTATTCCAAGATCCTGTTCCCGTATGCCCTAC